>VBAQ01000263.1:0-6925 GCA_005883765.1 Bacteroidota bacterium | reverse complement strand
AGAAGGGATACAACAAGCTGTGACCGTAATATTTTGAGAGATCGATGACACTGAGTTTTGAGTATCCGTGACGGTAAGTGTTACTGTTTTACTTCCGAAGATTGCGTAATCATGGGACACCGGGTTGTTTGTCGTTGTGAGAGTCGAGCCATCACCAAAATCCCAGTTGTATGAGTAAGGTGTCTTACCGCCTGTCGTTGTGCTCGTAAATGTCCATGTTCTTTTCACATTTGTACAAGTACCCTCAAGTGTGGAAAAATTTGCTATCAATGGAGCTACCACAGTGAAACTTTGATCTCCATAGTATCGACACTTGGGGGAAATGCCATAACAGTTTACTGACCCGTCACTATTTAAATGAGTGCAGATGGCGGTGGAAGGAGTTTGATTATCCCACGCCGTGTAAACATTCGTCAATGCCAACGTCGAGCCACAAGGCCATTGAATGATTTGATCTAAAATTTTCGTGTGCGGCCCCTGTGTGAAATCCTCTCCGTAGCATTGATATATTTTTCCGGCTGACTGTCCATTTATTTGCAGATCGCCAACGAGCAAAAATCCGTATCGCGTCGCTGCAGTGGCATCAAGCGTCACTTTCAATTTTACCGCAACTGTTTGTTGGCCTGGAACACATGTGTTGGGCAAAGGTCCTAACGTAGTTGCATCGACTAACTCGACTTTTGTAATTGTCATATCGCCGGAAGTACAATTACTGTTGGGACATGAGCCCTGCGCATTCGCAGTTTTGATTGCAAATAGTCCGATCAGCAAAGAAAGCAATGAAATTATAAACGACTGCCTGGCGAAATTTAGATTTTTAAAACGATCGGGACGCACATGCGAAATTGTTTTTGCGTATCCATACCGATGCAGGTACGGGCGTTCCGAAGGGTAGAATAAATTCTCCATAATTAAATTTGACTGTTAAAAGAATTAAGTTGATCCAAAAAAATTTAGAGATACAGATCAGTACTTTCCAGGGGGGGCGAGGAATTATTCGACTGTTCTCGTCGCTATGGAGAATAGTTCGTTTATCAGCTGGTCTTTTTAAGATATGCAGCTTAACATGGAGGATATAGAGAGACCTTTCAGATGAACATGCAGTATTCCCATTTCATTGAGACTGCACAGGAATTAAACTTGATTTTTCAGGAGACTTTTTAATGGAACTTCAACGGAGGTGGATAGAGCAAGGATTTCCAGGAGATGGAATAATTGAAACGCTAAAGTAAAAACTATTTTGAGTTTTCAAAAGCATTACACAATTTTTTTTAATATATTTTTAATGAGATAATGTGGATCGTAAGCAAAGAGCCACTTTTCATATCAACTCTCCAGCTCTTTTTTCATCTTACTCATGACATCTTTGTCAATCATTTTCTGTGCTAAGATGATCATGTTCTTGAAGGCTTTGGCGTGAGAAATGCCATGTCCAATGATTACCGGTTTTGCCACACCAAGGACTGGCGTACCTCCATAATTTTCAAAATTGAAGCGTTCAAAATAAGCGTGCTCGAGATTTTGCCTTTCACTGATCCCGTACAATGACTCTGCAAGTTTTAAGATCACATTGCCGGTGAATCCTTCACATACTATCACATCTGCTATGTCCAACAAAACATCACGACCCTCGATATTCCCGATGAAGTTGATGTGCTTGTTTTCTTTTAACAGGGGGTACGTCGCTTGTGCTAAGATGTTTCCTTTCCCTTCTTCTTCGCCGACATTTAACAATGCCACCCTGGGATTTTCAATCCCTAAGATTTGCTGGACATAAACTGAACCCATCACTGCAAATTGGTTTAATTGCTCAGCTTTACAGTCCGCATTGAGGCCCACATCGAGTATCAAGCCCGTTTTCCCGTTTTCTTTTGGAATAATGCTTGAAATGGTAGGTCTCAAAACGCCTTCGATGGCCTTAATGCTGAATAAGGCGCCAACGAGCATGGCCCCTGTGTTGCCCGCGCTGATGAACGCATCTGTTTTACCTGATGCCAACAAATGAAAGCCGATAGAAATAGACGAACGCTGTTTTTCCTTCAACGCTTTGGTAGGAGACTCATGCATGTCAATGACCTGCTCAGCATGAATGATGTTGATATGATCTGCTGGAAGCTTAAGTTGGTGTACCAGATCTTTTATTTTATGTTGATCGCCAACGAGGGTAAGATTTGCAGGGTTGTTTTGTTCGGACAGAAATTGCGATACACCTTTTACCGCTTCCAGCGGTGCATAATCGCCACCCATCATATCTAGACCAATGTTCATTGGTAAAATCTCAAAAGCCAAATTCCAAATTCCAGTCAAGCAAGAAAGCAAATGGAATTTGGTCCCGATATGTATCGGGATTGTTATTGGAATTGTTGAAGTTATTTTTTTGCGACAGTCTTATCAGCTACGACTCTGCCTTTGTAGTAAAGCTTGCCTTCACTCCAGTGCGCACGGTGACGCAAATGAGTTTCACCGGTAGTGCCATCTGTACTCAAGGTAGCAGCTTTTGCTTTGTAATGAGTTCTGCGCTTGGCGCTTCTTTGCTGACTGTGTCTGCGTTTCGGATTTGGCATATGTTACCAATTGTGCTTTAAAAATCTTGTTACATTAATTATTAATTATTAATTTTTTGAAGGTTAGTTCTCGAGGTCTTTAAATTTCTCCAACCCCTTCCATATCGGGTTTTCTTTTTTCTCTTTGTCGGCCTCCAATTTCTTCAACATCTCCCTTGCTTCTTTGTTGCAGTAAGGACCATCCATATTTTCATAATTGCACGTCTTGTGCATCGGTATGCTCAGGTTGATGAATTCATAGATCCAGTTCTCAACACTGATATGGCCTTCACCCCGACTAATATAGTACACATCGGGATCCTCTTCTTCCTCGTTCATCAGATGTGGTCCCTCAACAATTTTTACAATGATGTTGAATTCATCCCAGAGGTCAATCGGCAAATTATTATTGCAGCGGTCACAGGTGACTTCGAGCTGACCGCCTAATTCAAATTTCAGCAACATGAAGCCGTTCTTTTTATCAAGAGTCAGCTTGACCCGGGCGTTGCAGTTTCTGAAATCCTGCTGCTGGAATTCATCAAAGAACTCATCCCTGATTTCATAGTTGAACTCATGGATCCCAGGTTTTAGCCCCACAAACGCTATCTCGTATTCCCTTCTGTGGCTCATCATTCAGCTTTTTGCCCGACAAAATCAGTTCCCGCAGGACTAATTCGGAGGGGGGCAAAGGTAGGGGATAAATCCCAAAAATTAGGGTCGATCTTGAATTAATTTGATCCTTTAACCTAATTTAAAGGCTGGATTTTTTATGCAGCAATTCCTGGGAATTATCTTAGAGAAAATGATGAGGGCTTGGAGCTGGGTTACTCTTATTCTGCTGGCCATCCTGATAAAACTTTCGTCGCTTTCTTCCGGTTTTATTGAAGAATATTATTCCAACGGGGTTTATCCCATTATATCGAAGATCCAGCGGTTCCTTTTTGGGTGGCTGCCCTTCAGCTTCGGCGATCTTATTTATAGTTTTATTATCCTGGTGCTCCTGGTCAAAACCTGGCAGATCCTGAAAGTTTCGTTCAAAAGAAAATACAGTCGCCAGTACTTTTTGGAAGGTTTGAAGCAGATCATATTCTTTTTTCTTTTTGTTTATGTTCTTTTCTACCTGCTGTGGGGTTTGAATTATAGTCGCAAGGGGATAGCGTCCCAATTGAATTTAAAAATGAGCCGGTATAGTCTGGCCGAATTAGACACACTGACAAATGTTTTGGAGAAACGATTGAATTATTATGCTGCGTTGGTTGAACCCTCGCAAAGAGATTCATTTCATAAAAAACGAAATCTTTTTCGTGAAGGGTATCAGGCCTATCAGCTCGCGGTTCAGTCAGTATTATGCGTTTTTGAGTTATCAGCCGAAGTCAATCAAACCTTTGTTATTTAGTTATGCAGGAAATGTTTTGGGATTCGAAGGATACTATAATCCATTTTCCGGGGAAGGCCAGGTGAACACCACGATTCCTGTTTTTTTGCAGCCCTATGTTTCTTGTCATGAAATCGGTCATCAGGTCGGCTATGGCAAGGAGAATGAAGCCAATTTTGCTGGGTTTCTTGCCTGTCGTTTGCACCCCTCACCGGTGTTTCGTTATTCGGTTTATTTTGATTTGTATAATTACACGATCAATACTCTTTTCAGAATTGATTCAGTGAGAGCCAAACAATATTTGAATGCATTGCACCCACAGGTGAAAAAAGATTATGGCGAGTTGAAAAGATTTTTTTCAAAGTACCAGAACCCCATTCAGCCGGTTATCACGTGGATCTACGGAAAATATTTAAAGGCCAATAATCAGCCGGCAGGAAAAAGAACCTACAGCGAGGTGATTGCTTTTTTAATTGCTTACCAAAGGAAATTTGGAAAGGAGACGTTGTAAGATTGCTTTAAAAGAGGAGAATTGTCATTAAGAAGCGGTTGCATATTTAGGTGGGCATAAGACCATGCTGAGTAGCGATAAGAATGTACAAGAGTGCGACGCAACATAAGTTTCATGGCAGCAATGAAGCCGGGCACATAATCATTGCACCTTCAACTTTAGAGAATAACTCAGCAAAAAACATCAGGCATTGTGCGTTGGCAAGTCCCCTTTAGGGGGATTTAGGGGGCTGGCTTTTTAGAATTTATTCTTCCACATCATGCTCTCGATCGGCTTATCAGGTTGCCCCCGGTATTTCGCTCCTTTCTTCTCATTGTATTTAATTTCAGTCTCACCTTCCACCAAAAAATAAATGAGCTGACCCACCGGCATTCCATTGTATACTTTTACTGGTTGTTTGACGGAAATTTCAAGCGTCCAGTGACCGCAAAAACCTACATCACCCTTGCCCGCCGTGGCATGTATGTCAATTCCCAAACGACCTGTTGAGGACTTGCCTTCCAGGAAAGGTACATGGGCATGGGTTTCTGTGTATTCCTGTGTCACGGCCAAATAAAATATGTGAGGATACAGCACGAAACCCTCCTCAGGAATTTCGAAATAATTTATTTGGTTATGTTTCTTTGCATCCAGGATATGTTCATTGTACGTAGCCAACCATTTCCCCAAATGCACATCGTAAGAATTGCTTCCAAGGCATTCCCTATCGTAAGGAGAAATTTTGATAGTGCCTTTTCCTATTTCTTCCAGGATTCTTTTGTCGGATAAAATCATCAGTTATGAGTTATGAGTTATCAGTTATGAGTTATGAGTTATTTTGATAATTTGGAGCGTTTGCCAGAACTACAGAACTTAGAACTCACAACTGCCAAAATTGGGTGTGCAATTTTAAAATCCCGCCTGACCTTAGCAAATAAATTTGCAAACATAGGTCGTCGGGCAGGTTAAATCTACAATCTAAAATCTAAAATCACCTTCGTGCCGATTTTTTTTCAACATCAAGTTAACGAGACCACCCGGCTGGGCATCTGGAAGATCGAGGAGACGGAAGAATTTTTTCTCAGCAATGTGCCTCTTCAAAAAGAAGTCACACATCCACACAAAAGATTGCAGCACCTGGCAGGAAGATTTTTATTGCAGTTTCTTTTTCCCGATTTCCCTTATGAACTCATCAAAATCGCGGATACCCGGAAACCTTACCTTACCGGTGAAAAATATCATTTCTCTATTTCTCATTGCGGAGATTACGCCGCGGCTATTGTGAGCAGCAACCAAAGAGTGGGAATGGACATCGAAATTCCTTCACCTAAAGTTGAAAAAATAAAGGAGAAATTTCTAAACAAGGAAGAAGTTTCGAAATTCGAAATTCGAAATTCGAAATTCGAAACTCCGAATTCTGAGCTCCTAACTCTATTCTGGTCAGCAAAAGAATCCGTGTTCAAATGGTATGGGAATGGCAAAGTTGATTTTCGCCAGCATATCCTGTTACAAAAAATAGATCAAGGTGGCGAGGTGATCAATTGTTTCTTTGTTAAAACAGATCAACAATTACCTATTCATTATCGCTCGTTTGAGCATTTGGTGCTGGCCTGGGTTGTGAGTTAAGACTCTCCAGGATGTTATCAATATTATCATCCTCTTCCCCCGATTCCAACAAATTCAGATCAACCGCGTTCCCGGAAATACCCTCAATAGATCCCCGAACATGTGCTGCATTCAGCAGAACTTTTTCCAATTGCTTCTCCCTGGCCTTCCATAATTTTTCCATTGCATCTCTTTCTCTTTGTATAGAAAGTTTCATACCCATAAAACCCTCACGAATGGCCTTCCATTGCTCTGCAAATTCATTACTGGTGAGATAATCATAAAGCAAATGCATTTTATCTCCCTTGTTCTCCTGGCTTTTTGCCGCGTTGAATACTTTTATTATTCCATCACGAAGCACGGTCGTCAATGCCTTTACTTCTGAAAAAGAACAAACCCAAACACCATCTTTTACTCCAAAGCATTCCATATCCTTAGGCATTACCCTGGTCACCAGGACTGCGATCTCTGCTCCCTGGCTCCGCATATCCGCTTTCAATTTTTCTGTCCATTCATTGACAAACGCATTGGTTCGTTTGCTTTCATAAATGATCTTACCACACTCCTGTCCGAAATTATTTCTAACAGTTTGAATGCAATCCGCTCCCCGCACACCCACACCTACTTCATTTATTTCATCAAACGGAAAAGAAGCAGAAAGCATTTCCATGAGTGCGAGCTCCTGCGCCTCGCCCTGCAATTTCATGGAGCCCTGGTCAGCCTTGCGCCGCATTTCTTCCGCTAATCTTTTTTGAACATCCAATTGCCTTTCGAGCTCCTTTACTTTGAGCTGGTATTCGGATTCCCTGGTTGCTGTCTTTTGTTCTTCGATTTTTCGAATATCATCGGCGAGCTTTTCTCTTTCTCTTTGCAATTGCTTTTGAACTTCAATTTCCATTTCCGCTTCCCTGT
>VBAQ01000262.1 GCA_005883765.1 Bacteroidota bacterium | reverse complement strand
TTACTCGAAACAGTTTATCTATCACATTCATTTGGACGGAGGAAAAGAATTTTCCCTTGCAACAGAAAATGGATTGGAATACGCTGCCGTGCTTCCTTTGCAAAACGCGGTGATCAACGACACTGAATTCTCGGCGGGGGACTTCGTTGAATTTGATCGAAACGAAGGAGCTATTGATATGAAGAATAATTCAGAAGCCGCCATTGACATCATTTTATTTGGCGGTGAAAAATATGAAGAGCCCATTGTGGCGCAAGGCCCTTTTGTGATGAATAGCGCACTTGAAATCGCCCAGGCATACAGGGATTTTCATGCAGGTAAGTATGGTAAGATGAGCTACAGTCGAAATAACTAACGCACGATTTGCTCACGATGCTGAGGGCAACGACTAGTTCCCCGCTCTTTGCCTCTCTTCCTCAGATGCTGTTGCCCTTCTTCTTGCTTGTTGTACTTTGCTGTTTCCAATCCTGTACGTAAAGGTGAGATTGGCAATCCGCGTCTCCCGGTAAGCATGCCATTTTAAACGACTTTTTACGTAGCCAAGATTTATGGATGGCTGAACGAAGAGGATGAATGGTGGCTAAGGAAAGTTGTACCTTTTCTACCTAAAAATCTTCTTCATGAGAGCTGCTTTCTTTTTTATCACGTTGCTTTTATTAATCACCAATTGCGACAATCAAAAAAATACCGATGATGCCGGTAAATTCTTATCGACAGGAAAATGGTTGGACCTGACCTACAGTTTCAATGCTCAAACATTGTACTGGCCTAACAACTCAACTGGTTTTAAACTCGACACGCAAGTGAATGGAATAACTCCTGCAGGATTTTATTATTCTTCCAATTCGTTTTCTGCGCCCGAGCATGGAGGTACGCACCTTGATGCACCCGTACATTTCGCAAAAGACCACTTGAGCGTCGACCAGGTTCCACTGACTAATCTCACCGGCGATGCCGTTATCATTGACGTTTCCGACAAAGCTTTGAAGGATCGGGATTATCTCATATCGGTCAAAGAAATCGAAGATTGGGAAAAGAAGAACGGTACAATTCCTGACAGCTCCATTGTTCTGTTCCGCACGGGTTATGGTAAGTTTTATCCTGATGCAAAAAAATATTTTGGCACTGATGCAAAGGGTCCCGATGCCATTCCATTGTTACATTTTCCCGGAATTGATCCGGCAACTGCTGAGTGGTTGACGTCGCAAAGGAAAATAAAAGCGCTAGGGCTTGATACGCCGAGTATCGACTATGGACAGTCAAAAGATTTTAAAACTCACCAGGTGCTGTTGGGAAAAAATATTCCTGCTTTTGAAAACGTGGCCAATCTTGATCAACTCCCGGCAAAAGGAGCATACATTGTTGCGCTGCCCATGAAGATCGAACACGGCAGCGGCGGACCTTTGAGGATCATCGCGTGGGTGAGAGGTTAATGGTGAGCTGTATGGTTGTCCATCATATCCACAACCAACCCGGACCAGGTGAAATCCTCTGCTCCGTATCCTTTGCCATTAAAAGGATTATAAAATTCCCGGAAACCGCTTTTTTCAATCAGGTCCTTCATTGCCTGCAATAATGCTTGGGCATGTTTCTCAAAACCATTTGCCATGAATGAATGATATAAAAACCAATTAATAACCGGCCATGTTGGCCCGCGCCACAGAAACCTGGAATCATGAGGGTCAAATGCAGGTTCGATTTTAGCAACAGAAGGAATGGGAAAGGTGAGATTAAATTCCTCTTCATTTAAGAAATGCCGCTCCAAAATTTCATGCGCAATTTTTTTTGAAACTTCTTTCATGATTATAGGCATGGCAATCGTAAAAGTCAGCACTTTTAATTTTTTGTTTTCGCGCCCACGTACATCATAAAAGGCAGCCGTTTCTTCATCATACATTATTTCGATCATACGGGTAGCAACTTTATGGGCAAGGGCCTCATATTTTTCTGCGTCCTTGTCTTTCGCCAGTTCACATAAACTTGCCAACGCTCTCAGATCCTGTACATACATTGTATTAAATAGGGTTTCTTTTACGATGAAAACATTGGCTTTGTAAATCCTTTTCAGATCGTACCACTTGGTAAAGTTTCTGCATTGAACCCAAATGATCTTCCAAAAATATTTATTGGTAGCTTTTGCAGATCTGTATCCTACTACTTCATCAAAAGATGGTTTGTGATCGAGCCCTGATTCAAAGTTGCTGATAATAGATAATAAACCATCGCCATCGAAATCCCTGTTCGCGGCAAGCCAATGAAAATATTTTTTGACCTTGGGCAACATCTTCATGAGAAATTCCTCATCCTTCGAATCCTTATAAATCCTCAGCAGTGCTTGTGCTATCAGTGGAGGCTGAATCAGAAAACTCATGTGTGGACGAATCTGCTGCCACACGGGCGGTCCCTCTAGAATGTTCCACCTATCTTTTGGCAACAGGCTTTCCCAAAATACCATGTGCCCAATAAAGCCATTTCGTTTTTGCATGTTAAAAAGACTTTTAAAGTTTTGTTTGGCGAGAGCCAATTCGCCAAGAGCACAAAGAATAAATGTATGAAAGCAGGTATCCCAAAACCATTGAAAAGGATATTTTTCAGGCGATGGCATCACATAGCAATAATGAGATTTGAGGTAGGGAGAGACTCTTGCCCTGATATTGTTAAACATCAATGTTCTTACCCGTTTTCTTATTTCGTCATCACTAATCATAACAACTTTATCAATAAAAAAATGATTACCACGCACAGCAGCAAAAAATAAATCTCAGCTCTGTATTTTGTAAAGAGAAAGAACATGCTCCTTTCTTTTGCTCTCTGATCAAATCGTCCGTGCGCTCCGAATGCGCCCGGCACCGATTCAAATAAATTATCCGGCTGATCAATTTCTCTTGGTTGGTTTGTCTGCTGACGCTTATAGCCAACCCGGGCTAAAAATTTATCGGCCAGCGACGGAAAAAAATTGTTTCCATAAATAGCTTTCCATGATGAGAAACCAACAATATATTCGCGGCGATAATGTCGTGCCGCCCAAAGAATGGCGTCCGCAGCGACCTCGGGTTGATAAATGGGTGGAACAGGCTGAGCTTTGTTTGGCATTTTTGATCTTGCCCACTCAAATTGTGGAGTGTTTAACGCAGGCAATTGGACCATCGTCACTTTTACCCTGCTCTTTTCATGTCGCAATTCTGTCAATAAAGAATCATGAAAGCCTTGCACGGCATGCT
>VBAQ01000261.1:392-4544 GCA_005883765.1 Bacteroidota bacterium | reverse complement strand
AATTTGAAATGGAAGGCAACAAACCACTTGGTCTTACCTCAAGCCAGCCAAACGGAACATATAAAGCGCATGTAAAAAAGTAGAAGTAAATGTATTTTGAATCCTTTGCTACCATTTACTGCTTAAATCTTGAAGAGCTGTTGGATGAAATCTGCTAAGCCAGGAATGTCTTCTTCTTTCGCTAACCAAAGAAAATTCAAGACAAAAGCAAATGCTCCGCTGCTTTTGTCATGCTTACGCAAAAGTTCCATAACTACTGGTTTTGTTGGAATTGATGTGTAGTTATTTTCTTTTCAAATGATTCCCCACTTACCGTCGGAGAGGTGCCGCCGATGCGTCGGCTTCAATTTGCAAATACTGCCGGCGCTACATCCGACTTGATTTCTTCGAACATGACCTTTTCCTTGAATAGTCGTCGGATGAAGGCGTTGGGAAAATCATTCTTGTCGTCAAAACGTGTTTCGTGCAGAAAAATGGACAGCCGCTTTCTATCTTACATGCCCTTCGCCGGTGACAAACCATTTCTCACTCACCAGCTTCTCCAGTGCAAAGGGTCCTCTCGCATGCAGCTTTTGTGTTGAGATACCGATTTCGGCTCCCAGTCCAAACTCTTCGCCGTCTGTAAATCGCGTAGATGCATTGGCGTATACAACTGCTGCATCCACTTCATTCATGAACCGTTCACACACCCCTTTATTTTCCGAAACAATTGCCTCAGAATGTTTGGTTGAATATTTCTGAATGTGTTCCATCGCCTGGTCAAAATCGTTTACTACTTTGACGGAGCATTTCAGGCTCAAAAATTCTTTTCCAAAATCTTCTGCTGAAGCTTTTAATAAATAGGGATATGGTTTTAACAAGGAAAAAGTTTTTTCATCTGCATACATCTCCACCTTGTGTTTTAAAAAGCGCTCTGCCAATTGCGGTAAAAATTTAGCCGCAATTGTCTTATCTATTAACAGCGTATCCATCGCATTGCAAACAGAAGGGCGGGAAACCTTTGCATTTTCAACAATCTGCAACGCCTTCTTCATATTGGCTTCTTTATGTACATATACATGGCACACGCCGGCACCCGTTTCAATCACAGGCACCAGACTGTTTTGTCTTACTGCGTCTATTAATTGCTGCGAGCCTCTTGGTATGATGAGGTCAATGTATTTTGTTGCAACAAACATTTTTTCCAGTGTTCTTCGGTCACTGGGTAACAAGCTTACACAGTCAGCAGGAATTTTTTTCCTCTTCAACACTTTTTGAATAAGCTGAACAGATTTTTTATTTGTTTCGTCGGCGTGCCTGCTGCCTTTCAACAAACACGCATTCTTACTTTTCAGGCACAATACCGATGTATCGAATGTTACATTGGGCCGTGACTCATAAATAACTCCAACCACTCCAAACGGCACTGTCATTTTTTTCAATTCCAGGCCTTTCTTCATCTTCCTTTTCAAGATCAGTTTACCTACAGGTGATGGCAATTCGGCGATTGCCCTGATAGAATCAGCAATCGCCTGCAATCGTTGTTTGTTTAATAGCAGTCGATCAACAAGTGGGTCAGAAGTCGCCATCTTTTGCACATCCTTTTGATTAGCTTTCAGGATAGAAGTTTCTTCTGCCTCGATTTCCCTGGCAATACTTTGCAATAAGTCACGAATGGCTTCATCAGGGAAACGCTGCAAACTTTTTGAAGCAGTGAATGTTTTTTGAAATATCGTGTCTATATCATTTATCATACAATCACTTTCTTAAAAAATGACAATATTATCTGCATGGGCAACCATCATATT
Organism: Bacteroidota bacterium; assembly: GCA_005883765.1. Taxonomy (GTDB): domain Bacteria; phylum Bacteroidota; class Bacteroidia; order Chitinophagales; family Chitinophagaceae; genus VBAU01. The sequence continues at coordinate 2,757 of VBAQ01000261.1, read as the reverse complement.
TTTTCTTTTCGTAGTAAGGTCCGAAGCGCTGAACCGCATTCTGGCTACACCAACAATCTCTCCGGTTGGTATCGTTATCTGAACAACTTCGCTGGCGCTGAATGCTCCTTCAATCTTAGTAACCCCAACCAATAATAAGCTTTTTCGCTGTTGAAGCGCTTTATATGCTCCTTCATCAATTTCGACAGAGCCTATTGTAATAGAACCACTGGCCAGCCATTTTTGACGTTCATTCAAAGTTGATGACCTGGCTTTAAATGTTGTACCGGCCTCTCCTTTCAAGGCCCGGATGAAAGAGTCATCATCCTGTACGCCACAATACACCACCTTTATACCTAAACCAGCAGCCAATTTAGTAAATGTGAGCTTCGAATTCATGCCTCCTGTTCCATGAGCAGAGGTGTCATCTCTTAAAAAGCGAATAACACCGTCAACGTCTTCAACGAAAGGGATAATTGCTCCATGTCCATCTTTATATCCACCTGCCGATGTACAAAAAATCAAAACATTGGCATTAAATGAAACAGCGAGCAGGGTTGCCAGTTCATCGTTGTCTGAAAATTGAAGTTCGAAATTACTAACTACATCATTTTCATTCACAACCGGCACGATCTCGTTTTGCCACAGCTCAAAGATGGTTTCTTTTAGCTGGAGAAATTGAGGCCGGCTGGCAAAATGTTGTCTTTCCAAAAGTGCTTGTGCAACCTGGTACCCGTGTTTCAAAAAATGCATACTGTATTCTTTCATCAAAAGCGGATTGCCGATAGCTGCTGCTGCTTTACGTTTCGTCAAATGCTTATTGTATTTTTTCAACCATTTTTTACCACTGCTTACCGCGCCGCTTGAAACCAAAATGATATTGTATTGCTCAAAAAGCTGCGAGGCCTGGAAAACAATATTTTCAAGAATATGGATATTCAAATTTCCCCCTTCATCAGTAATCACCGACGAACCGACTTTAATGACAACAATGGGTTTGTCTTTTTTCATACAGGCTGCATAAATAGTTGAATTCTTTGAGAGCGAAAATAGGAATACCCTGTAATTGTCTCGATGGCGTAAAAATACCGCGTAGAAACTAACGAGGTTGATTTGGACATCAGGATAGGTCAAATTAAAGTTCAACACCTAAGCTCGTTTGCCTTGAGCGAAGCCCCCATAGAATGATTGAAAATGAAACAATGCCGACCACAGAACTGTATGCCAGGATTTTTATAATCATCTCCTGACTTTCAGTACCATGATGGAGACCGTGAGGAAGTTCACCCATTAGTATTATTGTCTCGTTACCAACGCCCCATATCGCAGCAATGACATATGCTGCCAGGATTGCGAAAGCAGAATAAAGCAAAGTCCAAAAAGCAATCCGTGCTGCGAGAATGCCAAGTTTTAGTTTGTTCCATAGCAGTCCTAACGCAAGCAGGAGAATTGCCTGAAAAGTACTCAACGTATGTACTGACAAACCGATTCGGGGAGAGCTAAGATGTGGAATTGCAAAACCTTCGAACGATGTGAATAATAAAAGAGCAATTCCAATTTGAAGCAACCGATGACCCTGATGCGCAAGTGAGTTGTTGGAATTCATAACTTTTTATATTGAAGTGCTGTCTCACAAAACGCATACCGCAACGCGGCACCTTTTCGCTCAGCTCACTGAGTGAGACCTTACCTTTTGCCATTATCACATCGGCACATTGTTCCTTGTGGCGCCGAAATCCTGACGCTAAGGGTCAGGATTGTGAACCGTCGATGGGCTGAAGTGAGTTAAGGGTTTCGAAGTCGAAGGCCGCCGGCTGCCTGCGTCGTCGGGACTCGGCATCTTCACTTTGAATTATTTTGCAATCCTTACTTCTGTCACATTATGGAGATGAGAAGAAAAAGTTTTCATTAAATTGACCTCTCTTGGAACGATTTTTACTCTATTGCGGTTTTGGTATTTATTTTAAAAATGGGATATGAAAGTTCAAACTTATTTTCAACCGCTGAATTTGCAATATGTTTTCCAGACCTCGCCAACAACGGTCTTTGATGCATGGATAACTAAACCCGTGGCCGAACTATGGCTTTTTAAAAACAAAACCAACCAGCTCAATTTTGAGGCAGACTTAAAAGAAGGAGGCAGCTTTTCGGTTGATGAAGTGGATGGAGAAATGCACATTGATCACTGGGGTAAATGGCTTGAGATTGACAGACCGAATAGGCTTCGGTTTACATTGGACGTGCCCAAACATTTTGAGGGAACAAGTGAAGTGTTATTAGAAGTACAAGAAACGCCTGCAGGAACAAGACTTGCTCTTACTCAAAAGAACATTGATGTTTCCAAAACAAAAAGCGCATGGGAAGCAATGCTTGCCAGACTCAATGA
>VBAQ01000261.1:0-386 GCA_005883765.1 Bacteroidota bacterium | reverse complement strand
CCTTATCTTGTGACGTTACAATCAGGCGCGACTGAAGTTATCCCAGCTATCTTGGTAGTGGCCATGCAGGTGGTTGGCCTCGGCCGGTCGTTTGATGAAGAAAAATGGAATACTGTCCCTTATCGCGGAAGTTGGACTCCTGCACAGTTGGTCCGGCATTTATTAAAATCCGTTTCCAGTATTGGCCCGCTGATAGAAACACCAGCAGCACCGGCAGAAAGGGATCCTCATGAAAGAATACTTTCGTTAAAACAAAATTTTCTCGATATCACAAAAAGAATGCAATCGCCGGAATTTATCGTTCCTGAAAAAATGTACTACGATAAGGAATTGCTTATTAGGGAATTTGAAACAGCTCTTGCGCCTTTGACAAAATTGAAAACCGT
>VBAQ01000135.1:31315-31719 GCA_005883765.1 Bacteroidota bacterium | reverse complement strand
ATGATCTTATTGTAAATGAACAGGAATTAGACAGGTTGCGGCAAACGATCAAAAAAAATAATCCCCTCTATTATCAAAGTTTTTTTGACACGTCTTTCATTACCGCCCAAGATGTTAGAAAAAATTTATTAAGCGATCACCAATCATTACTTGAGCTGTTTGAAGGAGATAGCGCGGTTTATTTGCTGCTATTTACATCGGCACATACTTATTTCAATAAAATAAATAAAGATGATTTTGACAATACCGTCGCGACATACATTTCTTACATAATGAATCAGTCGTTACTTAACAGTAAGTTTGACGATTACATTAAAACCGCTAACCATTTATATCAGCTAATTGTTCAAAATATCAACTTCCGTCCAGGCCGCATTATCATTTCGCCTGATGGAAAATACTTT
>VBAQ01000135.1:0-31306 GCA_005883765.1 Bacteroidota bacterium | reverse complement strand
TTTGATCGTGAGTAAACAGCCGGTGACCTATTTTGCGGAAAACTTTGCGGTGAGCTATACTTATTCTGCTCGCTACCTGCTGAATAATTTCCAGGGAAATTCGGAGGCTAACGGCGGTACATTTTTCGGCGTTGCTCCCGTGCGCTATACGGATGACCGCCTGGCGACGCTGTCAGGAAGCGATCAGTCGCTGCAACGCATGCAAACTTATTTTAGAAATGCGACCTACTTTGTCGGTGCTAAGGCTACGAAAGAGAATTTCTTAAAAGAATATTATCGATACAAAATTGTGCAGTTATACACGCACGCGACAGACAGCAGTTCTTCGGGTGACCCGGCAATATATTTTGCAGATTCTACATTGTTTCTGTCCGATCTTTTTTATGAGAACAAACCGGCGTCGAGTTTAATTGTTTTGTCTGCATGTGAAACTGCTGAGGGAAAATTATACAACGGGGAAGGAGTGTTTAGTTTTAACCGGCAATTTGCCGCTCTAGGAATTCCTTCGTGCGTATCTACCTTATGGCAGGCAGATAACCAGTCCACTTACCGCATTACCGAACTGTTTTATAAATACCTGGCCAAGGGTTTGCCGCTGGATGTGGCTTTGCAATCAGCAAAAAAAGAATTCCGTCAGTCATCTAATCTTGAACACAAATTACCGTATTACTGGGCCGCGCCTATCCTGGTTGGTCAGTCGGGTACGATTGAATTGCCCAGCCGTTTTCCCTGGCGATGGGCCATTGCTTTAGGCGTTTTACTGTTGATTGGTATCGGAGGTTGGCAAGCCAGTAAGAAGAGATCGCAAAAGAATAAGAAAGTAGGTAATCTAAGTTTACAACCTTAATCCAACTCCGGGTACAAAGGAAATTCCTTCATCCATTTTTTCACTTCGTCACTCACTGATTTGATTGTCTTCTCATCATCTATGTTCATTAACACCAGATCAACGAGTTCGACCACTGTTTCCATATCTTTTTCTTTCATTCCTCTCGTGGTGATGGCGGGGACGCCTATCCGGATACCAGACGTAACAAAAGGACTTTTATCGTCAAATGGTACTGCGTTTTTATTGAGAGTGATGTGGGCTTTGTCCAAAGTTTCCTGTGCTTTTTTACCGGTGAGATTTTTATTCCTGAGATCGATTAGCATCAAGTGATTATCGGTTCCCCCGCTGCTGATATTATACCCACGACTCACAAATGCTTTTGCCATTGCCTGCGCATTTTTTTGTACTTGCTTCGCATAACCTGTAAACTCGTCGGCAAGTAATTCTCCAAATGCTATTGCCTTAGCCGCGATAATGTGTTCAAGAGGCCCGCCCTGCGTGCCTGGAAAAACCGCCATGTCAAGCACATAACTCATCATCCGGATATTTCCTTTCGGATCTTTTATACCAAAAGGATTCTCAAAATCCTTTCCCATCAAAATGATGCCACCTCTCGGTCCACGCAATGTCTTGTGTGTGGTCGAGGTAACAAAATGGCAATGGGTGAAGGGACTATTCAATAATCCTTTCGCAATTAAGCCAGCGGGATGCGCAATATCAGCCATCACAAACGCATCAATCTCGTCGGCAACTTTTCTTATTCTTTCATAATCCCAATCGCGACTGTAAGCAGACGCCCCGCAGATAATAAGTTTCGGTCTTAATTCCTTTGCCTTTTGCTCCAGGTTGGCATAATCAATAATACCTTCTTCTTTTGTCACTCCATAAAAATGTGCTTCATACAATTTTCCGCTGAAGTTTACAGGTGATCCGTGCGTGAGATGGCCCCCCATGCTCAGGTCAAGTCCCAACACTCTGTCGCCGGGCTTTAGCACTGCCATCATCAAAGCCGCATTTGCCTGTGCACCTGCATGTGGTTGCACATTAGCGTATTCGCAATTGAAAACTTTCCTGATCCGATCAATTGCTAACTGCTCCGTTTGATCTACGATTTCGCAACCTAGCGGCGACCCGGATAGCCCTCAGCATATTTATTAGTCATCACGTTTCCCATGGCCTGCAAAACTTGCAGGGAAACAAAATTTTCAGAAGCGATCAATTCAATTCCGTTACGCTGGCGTTCTACTTCCTGCTGAATGAGATCAAAAACTTGTGTGTCTTTTTGCATGCCGCAAAAATAGAGGAACCATGCTGAAAAGAAATAAATGTTTACTTCTCGCGCGGCAATTAGCTGCCGGATCTGAGTATCTTGTTAATTTCTAAGATAACATTCTCAAGATCGATACCTGTTCTGTTTGAAAATACTACGATCACATATCCCTCATCCGGAATAGTGAAACAGAAAGTTCTGAACCCGCCATTGGAACCGCTATGATATACTTTGTATGGAGATGAGCTTTCATCAATGAACCAACCATAACCGTAACTTAATTTTTTTTCTTTGTTGATTGGAAACTGGGGCCAACGCGCAAGGCGGATGCTGGTCCTGGAAAATATTTTGCCAGATTGCAAGGCATTGATCCATTTCAGATAATCATCGATAGATGTGTAAATCCCTCCATCTCCTTCAGTTGAAAAGAAAATGTTTTCATCTGCACCTGATCTTTTAAAAGTTGTCGTTGCGCTATCAACTTCATAACCTGTTGCCTCACTAATGATCTTGGCATTTTCACTCCAGACGGTTGTATTTGTCATTCCCAGCGGGCTAAAAATATTTTTTTTCATATAAGCGGAGTAGTTCATGCCTGATAATTTTTCAATTACCAGGGCTAGTAGACAGAAGGCAGTATTGCTATAGCGGTAACTAGTACCCGGGTCGAAATAAAATGAATCAATATTTTTGATCGCATTCAATACATCAGCATTGTGTGCATGTCTTATAGCCTTCGTGTCGGTATAATCATAATGGTCAACAATGCCAGAGCTATGAGTGAGCAAGTGCCGGATTGTTACTTTATACGCCACATTTTTATTGAGCCCGGGAAAAAATTTGCTTAAATGATCTTGCAACGATAGTTTTTTCCTGTCCGCCAATTGTAAGATCGCCATGGCTGTAAATTGCTTCGTAAGTGAAGCAATATTGAAATTTGTTTCAGAACTGATCTTTTCCCTTGTATCCAAATCCCCGATGCCATAACTTTTCTTGAAGAAAGGTTTTTCTTTTTGTAAAATAACGATCGAAGCTCCCGGTTCATCATTTTTATAAATCGTTTTCAGAAGTGAATCAATCTGGCGCAGGTCCGCAGAGTTGCCGCGTTGCGCCTGCACTGCAAACGAACCCAACATGATTACCAAAACAATTAGAAATTTCATCAAAGGATGTATCGAAAAGACTGTCCCAAATGAGCTAATATAATTAGTTTGTCCTTGTAAAATATAAATTTGCTATTTTCACAAGCTTAATAAATTTTTTCACTAAAGGTCCGCCCCAGGCGGATTAAGGTGCATGAAGGCAATCATCCCTGTAGCCGGGGCCGGAACCAAATTAAGACCGCATACGTACACGCAACCAAAGGCTTTGATTCCACTCGCCGGCAAAACGGTTCTGAGTATTATTGTAGATCAGCTTTGCGAAGCGGGCATCAAAGAATTTATTTTTATTGTCGGCTACCTCGGAGACAAGATACAGGATTACATCCGGCATAAATATCCGCAGCTTACAGCACATTTTGTTCATCAAACAGATCGCCAGGGCATTGGTCATGCTGTTCGCTTGACACGTAGCATTATAAATGGCGAAGAAGCATTTGTTGTGCTGGGTGATACCATTTGTGAATATGACGTACACGAGGTGATCAATAGTTCCTTCTCCATGTTGGGCATAAAAAAAGTAGACGATCCCCGCGATTTCGGGGTAGCGGAGATGGATGATGACGGTTTTATTGAACATGTTGTCGAGAAACCACATATTCCAAAAAGCAATATGGCACTGGTCGGATTGTATAAAATAAAAGAGAGCGATCAAATGTTTCAATGCCTTGAAGAGAATATCAGGAAAGGGGTTCGTAGCCATGGAGAATACAGTATAACCGATGCCCTGGATTGCATGATCCAATCGGGCGTAAAATTCAAAGCATTTAGGGTCGAGAACTGGTTTGACTGTGGTCGAAAGGAAACGCTGCTTGAGTCCAATGCTACGTTGTTCAAAAAGTTTGGCAGCAAGATCGAGGAGGGTCTCCATTTTGAAAATACGGTGATCATACAACCGGTGAGCATTGCCGCGGGATGTAACATAAAAAATTCCATCATCGGCCCAAATGTCGCGGTGGGGGAGAACACGACGATTGATTATTCCATTATAAAAAATTCTATCATCGGCTCTTACTCTAATCTTTTCGATATTGTCCTGGATGCTTCGCTCATTGGCAGCGACACAGAAATAAAAGGGGAAACAAGGACCCTAAATATCGGCGACAATACTGATATTGACCTGGGATAAATTCGGTCCGTGTGGTCGCAAGCGCTTGCAGGTTTCAATAATCCAGTTCCAGCCTCAACCTGTCCTTGAATTCTTTTATGAGAGGGTATTGCTCGGCCATTTTTTGAAATTGTTCCCTGGACGTCAGGGGGGCAATCGAAGAGTTCGCGTCAGTGTTTTCCTGCGTTACTATGTAAAATTGAATTTGGGTATTCTGCAATTTCTCCCGCAGGAATTGAGAAACTTTCAATCCCTGTTGTTCAATAAATTTTAACTGGATATTATTATGAACGAGTGCGATGAAGCTGTTATCATCCTGCACTCTTAGCTCTGCCATTTCAAAATTTTGTCCCGCCGGATTTTTTTCTTCCTTCAATTTTGCTGCGTACTCATCCCAGGCCTGCTGCAGTTGTTCTATTTGGATGGGTTTGGCGCTAAGCCCATTTCCATGACTGCCGTTCCCTCTTACCTGGTTACGGATCTTATCCAGGGCCGCGAGTTTGGTTTCGGATTTCGGATTTCGGATTTCGGATTTTTTATAGACTTCCGATTCTTCTTTTACAAGAATTTTTTCTTCGACGGCTGATTCAATGATTAGCTTCGTTTCTGGATTTTGACTTTTAACTTTTGACTTTTGACTTATTTCTATCGGTTCAATATTCCTGAAGGCCACAGGCTTGGCCCTTTCAATCAATTTTTTTTTACCGATGCCAGGTTCATCGGCAGCGAGTTCGATTGCCTGGTGCAAATAGCAAAGTTTGATCAGTGCCAGCTCGACGTGGAGCCGCTTATTGCGCGCAGCCTTATAGTTTATTTCAGTTTCATTCAAAATATTAAGAGCACTTACGAGGTAGCCGGCGGAAATCTTTTGCGCAGTGCTGATATATTTTTCCCTAAAACCTTCAACTACTTCAAGCAGGGTGGCGCATCTTTCGTCTTTGCACACAAGAAGATTACGCATAAATTCTGAGAAACCATTTATGACCATGTCACCATCGAAACCTTTTCTATTGATATCATCATACAACAACATCGCACCGGCAAGATCTTGTTGTTGCATACTTTCTATCAGCTTGAAATAATAATCAGCGTCAAGAATATTGAGATGCTCTAAGGTGTTTAGATAGCTTACTTCGCCGTTTGTGAAGCTTACAATTTTATCAAGGATGCCCAAAGCATCCCGCATGCAACCCTCGCTTTTTTGGGCAATCAGTTGCAAAGATGTCTTGTCAGCTTTTATATCTTCTTTCTGGCAGATCTCCTGAAGATGATAAACTGTATCATGTAGCGTGATGCGTTTGAAATCAAAGATCTGGCAACGGCTCAAAATGGTTGGAAGTATTTTGTGTTTTTCCGTGGTGGCGAGTATAAAAATAGCATACGGTGGGGGCTCTTCCAACGTTTTCAGAAATGCGTTGAATGCCGAGGAGCTTAGCATATGGACTTCGTCAATGATATACACTTTGTATTTGCCTGCCTGCGGTGCAAAGCGAACCTGGTCAACCAGCGTTCGAATATCATCAACGGAATTATTGCTGGCAGCATCCAGTTCGTAAATGTTCAGCGATGTGCCTTCATTAAAAGAGATGCAGGAGGTACAGATGTTACAGGCCTCACCATCAGGAGTTCTGTTTTCACAGTTAATCGTCTTCGCTAATATTCTTGCACAAGTTGTCTTTCCTACGCCTCTCGGGCCACAGAATAAAAAAGCATGAGCCAGTTGGTTATTTTTGATGGCATTTTTTAAAGTGGTTGTAATATGCGCCTGTCCGATAACCGTATTAAAAGTTTGCGGCCTGTATTTTCTTGCTGAAACAATGAATTTGTCCATAAACACTCTTCCTCAGGGGGAAATGTTGAGAAATGCAATATAAACAGATATTGCTTAATTTCTTGTTGGTGACCGGGATAGTGATCGAAGTGTTGAAAAATAATTTTAAACTAAAACGGGATGTCGTTTAAATTCTTTTGTTCTGTCAAATAAATACCGGTAGGTTACCAGGTTACGACTGCGGTACGTTCCCAGGCTTTCAGCTACATTGATCATTTTTGGATTGAACGCGCCGATCCATTGCATTTCGTAATCGTCATAAAGCATTTGGTCTTGGATAATTTTCGCGCCTTCCATGATCATAAAAGCGTCTACGCCTTTACCCTGGAACTCCGGCACAATGCCAAAAACAAGGCCCGTAAATTTTCTGCACTTTTTCGTTCGTTTGATCCAAAGGAATTTTAATTTATGCCAGAGATCGAATTTGCCGTTTAAATATTTGAACCATTGATTAAGGTCCGGGAGATTGATCCAAACGGCAATAGGATCTTCTTTATAATAAGTGAACCAACAGAGGCGTTCGTCCATTACCGGTTTCATAGATTTAAACATTTTCAATACTACCTGGTTGCTCAATTCTTTTAATCCTCCATGACCAGCCCATGCCTTATTATAAACGACTGTAAAGTCCTTCGCAAATTTTTCCAACTGGTTTTTTTGAATGCACCGGGCAGAAAAGTCAGGATCCCGGGAAAGAACGGCGTGACGATCATAAAATTTTTGTTGCACCCTATCTTTCACTTTAAGTGCAAAGCAAACCTGGTCAAAGAAATTTTCAAAGCCATATTCTTCAAACAATTGCTGGTAATAAGGGGGATTGTAATTCATGCAATACACCGGAGGTTCAAATCCTTTAACAAGCAGTCCCCACCAACGGTCTCTTTCCCCGAAATTGATTGGGCCATCCATGGCCTGCATCGCTTTTTGCATCAACCAATGCTTTGCCACATCAAACAACATGTCGGCCGCAGCCTGGTCATTGATGCATTCAAAAAAACCAATTCCACCAACAGGCACATCGTCACCTTTGTTCTTATATTTTTTGTTTGTAAATGCCGCTATGCGTCCGATCAATTCTCCTTCATCATTTTTCAATATCCATCTTGTCGCTTCCCCATGCCGGAAAGTTTTGTTCTTTTTTGGGTCAAAAACATCATGTATGTCTTTATCAAGAGGACGAATGTAATTAGGATCATTTTTATTGATCAACACATTTACTTCAATAAATTCTTTGGCAGATTGTTTATCGGTGACTTCGAGAAGTTGCATCAGGCAAATGTAGTAAGTGAATCTATAGAATGTATCAAAATACAAGGAGCCTTTCTCTGAAAACAACTGACTGGATAAAGTGATGCTATTTCGATTTAGAAAAACATCCTGCCTGCAAGATTTGAATCATGCCCGTAAATGTCTTCCCTGAAATTTAATTGCCCCTTTTCATCAACCCAGGCAGTGTAATACATGATCACCACCGGGATCGGATCTTTTACTTTTACAAATTTTTGTTCACCCGCATTCATCGCTTCTTCAATCTTTTCCGGCGTCCATTCAGGTTGATTACGCAAAACGTAGTTCGCAAGTTTTTCCGGCTCCTTTACACGAATACATCCATGGCTATAGGCACGTTTGTCTTTTTCAAACAAACTTTTCACCGGCGTATCATGTAAATAAATGTTGAAACTATTGGGAAACAAAAATTTCACTCTGCCCAATGCATTCTTTGGCCCCGGTCTCTGGCGTATCACGGGCAATCCATCTTCCTCGCCAGTGACTTCCATGTTTTCTTTTTCGAGGTAGCCAGGGTGTTTGTCAATTTCAGGCAGTATCTCATGCACAACAATGCTTTGCGGTATGTTCCAGTACGGACAAAACACAACCTGGTTCAGATCGCCATTAAACATCATGGTATTGTGCCCTTCTTTTCCTACTACTACATCTATATCAAAAACTTTTTGATTCCCTTCATATAAGTGCAAAACAAATTCCGGAATATTTACCACGATCAAATTTTCTTTTGGTTGCGGAGCCAGCCAACGCATACGGTCCATGTTCATCAATATCTGCTCTACTCTTTTTTCAACGGGAACATTCATTTCCTTTACCAGGGAATCCGGTATCATGCCCGTAGGTTTATAGCCATGACGGTCCTGGTAATTTTTTACAGCAATTTCAAGAGTGTCATTAAAGACGGCGCTTGTATCATTGCCGGGAAAATCGCCAGTGATCTGCAGACGTTTTTTTATAATGGCTATCTCGGGCTTTGACATTCCTTTCTTCAAAGTTTTCTTGGGTGTGGTTATCTGTGGCCAGCCACCTTTTTTTGCAATTTCCAGGTATCGGCCCAATTGACCTTTCAGTGCGCTGTACGACGGATTCACATCCTCAAAATATTTATCATCCTTATGCTTTTTGTTCACTAGTGAATCGGCCAGTTTTAGAGGATCGTCTTTTTTGCGTGGAATGAAACGCTCCATTTCTTTTCTTTTCACATACCCCTTTTCATAATTGTGCAGCATGTACATGATGAAATGTTGCGTAAGCGTCAGTTCCGTATTTAGGAAAATTTTATTGGAGGCACTTACCGAAAGCTCATCTTCCGTGATCAGGTCATCCATTTTCTTTTGCAGTGCCTTATTCTTAAGCGATGAATCAGGATCATAAGTCGTGACATAGTCATGCAGGTTCCAGAATCCTCTTGCCTGCTCAGTCAATCCGTCGCTGCTGAACCATGCAAATTGGTAATTGCGTGTATTGTAAAAGCTACGTATGCGATTGGCAATCGAGTCAGGCAACTTTTTTTCCGTTATAAACTTTTCCATCGCGGTACTATCCATAAAAAGATCGCTGTAGGAGTTTGAAGGATTAATGGTCCTGTCTCTCGAACTGATGTTTTTTTCCACTTTCTGTTCGGAAGTCCCGCTCTGGGTGCCTGCAGTATCACAACCGGCCATTAACGCACAAACGAATATTAAAGACAATATAGTTTTCATGTAATAAATGTCTGCAAAAGACATGCCTCGCGTGATGAGGAAATTATTGCCCAGTTTCGCAATTTGTGATCTTGCTCATCAGTAATTGTTGTTCCTGCCGGGAACTGGTGAGATGTAAGGCTTTTTGATAAAATTCTTTTGCCTTTTCTTTTTCATTTAGCTCGAAATAAATTTCACCCAGGGAAGTATGGTAGAGGTAGTAGCTTTCAAGGCCCTTTATCTCCAGCAATTGAGTCAGCGCATTTTGTTTGCTGATGGCATGGGCTGATGAAATGGCTTTGTTTAATGCAATTATTGGCGCCGGTTGTAGTTGGTATAATATCTCGTACAATTGGTAAATCGATTTCCAATCCGTTTGTTCAAATGAGGAAGCGGATGCATGCAGCGAGGCGATGGCTGCCTCAATATGATAGGAAGATATTTCAGGATTTTCTGCAGCTAAATCCAGGTATGCGATCCCACGATCTATTAACGACCTATGCCATTTGCTTCTGTCCTGGTATTTCAGTAAAATGATATTCCCCTGGTCATCTAGTCTTGCATCGAACCGAGAAGCCTGGAAGCACATTAATGACAGTAATGCGTTTGTCTGTGGCAGATTTGTGATCTTGTGTGTCGCCAGGAGAAAAGTGAGTCGCATGGCTTCTTCACAAAGGTCCTCACGGATCAATTTGTCAGGGTGAGAAGAATTATATCCTTCGTTAAATAAAAGATACAATGATTTTAAAACCACATTTAAGCGCCCCGGCAATTCTTCTCCCTGGGGCACGGCCAATTCTATCTTCTCTGCTTTTATTTTTTCTTTGGCCCTGTAAATTCTTTTGCTGATCGTTTCATCGTTCGTCAAAAATGCTTTTGCAATTTCATTTATGCTTAATCCGCAAAGGGTTTTCAATGTGAGTGCTATTTGAGATTCTTCAGCTATCGCCGGGTGGCTGCAGGCGAATATCATGCGGAGCTGGCTGTCCTGTATTTCATTTTCCAGAAATAAATTATTGACGGTTGAAGCGAGACTGTATTCGGATTGCAGCAGGTAAGAATATTGCGGACTTATTTCTTTGAATTTTTTTTCCCTTCGTAAGAAATCAACCGCCTTGTTTTTTGCTACACGGTAAAGCCAGGCCGGAGCATTGTTGGGAACGCCATTAAAACTCCACGTATTCATCGCTTGCAGCAAGGTATCCTGCACTATGTCCTGGGCCGTCTCCAGGTTTTGCAAACCTAACAGCCTGGATAATACAGAAACCATCTTTCCCGATTCATGCCTGAAAAGATGATCGATGGTTTTATGAATGGTTTCTGTTGACGACACAGACGATTTTCTGCAATTTAATTCTATCTCCTGTAACCCTCACTTCCAAAGGCTTCACCCTTGCTGGTTTGGCAAAATTGACGAAGGCTTTCGAGGTATCTGCTCCAGCTAAAACTGCAGGCTGCATAAAAATCATTGGCTTCCTTCCAACCTGAATGTTCAAATTTTACCCGAGTTTTATTTTCATTTTCAGCCAGGTAAAAATTTACGTGGGTGTCTATCCAATCGGGTGGTCCATCTACACATTCCCAACTTACGGATTCACCTGGCTTCATTTCTATCACCTTCATCTTATTAAATCCAAGGTCATTGAACCGAAATTCAATGATGCCGTTTAGTGTATCCTCGCCCTTTGTTTGTTTTGTCCACCAATTTGAAAGACCATGAATAGTGGTCAGGGCCTCATAAACTTTTTCCTTTGGTGCATCAATATGGAGTAAGTGCTTTATCGCCGCCATAATTTTCTTTTTAACTATAACTCATTGCTTCACGGGTAAAGTATTTTTTCAAAAAAGCCATCTGGCCGATCTCATAGCTTTCATGTTGCGCAAGAAAAGCGAGCAGACCTTCGTTTGCTTCATCGGCGACCGGGCTTTGGATCATGGCCTTTTCGGAGAGTTGCTTTTCCGTCACTGATTTTAATGCCTCGTGTAACAGGGCGGTAACATTCTGCCACTCTTTTCTAATTTCCTCCAGGGTCGGATATTTTAACGATGGATCATATGCCCTGAAATTATCAAATAGCTCCCTGAAAGGATTTGTTGCCGGCTTTCCCAGGAATACCAAAATAAAATAACGGGATGATAAAGTGTGGGCCGCAATCCACACCAGTGGGTTGTTATGATCGCTTAGCCTTTCCTTGGCCTGCTCTTCTGTTACTCCAGCAAGTGCATTGATAAAAAGCCGGTTGTTTAGCCCCATGATGAGTTCCGAATGATAAATTGATTTAACCATTAAAATTCTCTTTGATTTTTTTTATAAATGTCCAATCAGACTTTGCCTTCTTTATGACGAAATGGTCACATCTCGAGCTTCATTACCTGCCTTACTTGCACCGCTCCGCCATATTCAAAATCCGGAAAATCTTTTGAAATGCTCACCGCTTCATCCATATCTTTTGCATTGATAACAAAAAAGCCTCCGACTATTTCCTTACCCTCCGTATAGGGGCCATCAGTAACTGATTTGTTTGTTCCACTGACCAATTTTCCGCCTGGCAATAAAGGTTCACCGCTGACATATTTTCCCTCCTTATTCAATTTTTCTATCCACGCCATCCATTTACCCATATGGGTTTGCATATGTTCGGGACTCATTCTCTCCGGTTGTCCACCCTGGAAAATAAACATGAACTTTTCCATAATTTTTGATTTTAAATTTTAAAAAGATATGTCTAACGACGAATGAATCTTCTTCATCCGGACACAGGCAATCTTATTTTCTTCTCTTGAAGCGATTTTTTTTCAGAAGTTAAGGATAGTTTGCCCTCGCCAGGCAAAGAACTTGACCAGCGGAAAAACATTTGGTCTCCCAACTCCGGACGCCACCGATCGCAATGATGGCTGAAGGGCAGCCAAAAAGTTTTTCACGATTGGCAAATTTGGGGATTTACAATTTGCACATTCCTTCTCGGCCCTTACCTTTGCCGCCTGAAAACCCCCTAAATCCCCTAAAGGAGACTTGCAAGCACACAGACCTCATCGCTGATCAGAACTACAGATGTTGAAGTGCGCAATGCAAAAGGTTAGTTATAGAACTAGAGCTGGTAACGCAACCGGAAACCAGCAACAAAAACCAGAAACAAGAATATGGCAAATGTTGGTAAAATAAAACAGGTTATCGGAGCTGTTATCGATGTACAGTTTGAAGGTAAACTGCCTGAAATTTATAATGCGCTCGAATTGAAACGTGAAAATGGTGACACGTTGGTGCTAGAAGTTCAGCAGCATCTCGGCGAAGACAGTGTTCGCTGCATTGCAATGGACGGCACTGAGGGCTTGGTACGAGGCACAGACGTAGTGGATACGGGCATTGCGATCGCCATGCCCATCGGGGAAGCTATTCGAGGTCGGCTGTTCAACGTCACCGGTGATCCGATTGATGGCTTGCCGGCCGTGTCAAAAACAAACGGCCGCCCTATTCACAGCAAGCCGCCAATGTTTGAAAATCTCTCTACATCTAGTGAGGTGTTGTTTACAGGCATAAAAGTCATCGACCTGATAGAGCCGTACGCGAAGGGAGGAAAAATCGGTTTGTTTGGTGGCGCCGGCGTTGGCAAAACAGTTATCATCCAGGAACTAATAAATAATATAGCAAAGAGTTATGGTGGTCTTTCCGTGTTTGCTGGGGTGGGGGAAAGAAGTCGTGAAGGAAATGATCTCTTGCGTGAAATGATCGAAGCGGGGATCATGAAGTATGGTGAAGATTTTAAGCATAGCATGGAATCGGGTGGATGGGATTTGGGCAAAGTGAATCTCAAAGAGCTATCGGAATCGAAGGCCACGTTCATTTTTGGACAGATGAATGAACCGCCGGGCGCCCGCGCGAGGGTAGCTCTGAGTGGCTTGACCATCGCTGAGTACTACCGTGACGGCGATGGACAGGGTAAGGGACGCGATATTCTTTTCTTTGTCGACAATATTTTCCGATTTACGCAGGCGGGATCTGAAGTGTCAGCCTTGTTGGGCCGAATGCCCTCGGCTGTAGGGTATCAACCAACCCTGGCAACAGAAATGGGAATCATGCAGGAGAGGATCACGTCTACGAAGAACGGTTCCATTACCTCGGTGCAAGCGGTGTACGTACCTGCTGACGATTTAACCGATCCTGCTCCGGCAACGACATTTGCTCACCTTGATGCGACGACTGTATTGAGCAGGAAAATCGCCGACCTCGGAATTTATCCGGCGGTAGATCCTCTTGATTCTACGTCCAGGATCTTAATGCCGCAAGTAGTGGGAGACGCGCACTACGACTGCGCCAACCGCGTGAAATTAATTTTACAACGTTATAAAGAGTTGCAGGATATCATAGCTATTCTTGGAATGGATGAATTAAGCGATGAGGATAAACTTACTGTTGGCCGGGCAAGAAAAGTGCAACGCTTCCTTTCTCAACCTTTCCATGTCGCCGAAGCATTTACAGGTTTAAAAGGTGTGCTCGTTCCGATTGAGGAAACCATTCGCGGATTTAACATGATCATGGATGGAGAGGTGGATGAATACCCCGAGGCAGCATTCAACCTGGTTGGCAGTATTGACGACGCTATTGAAAAAGGAAAGAAAATATTGGCGCAGGCACAGGGATAAAAACCCCCTGTCCCCCTAAAGGGGGGACTTAGGTCCAGCTTTTCTCGGAGAAAGAAAGTTCTTTTAATAGCAAGTTGATAGCGCAGTCGCCGACTGATGTGTTACTATTTGGCTGCGGTTGTGTCACTCACTTGTGCTGGGAGTAATTCTATTGATCAGGATTTGCGCAAACTTCTCCTAGCGAAGCGCCGGATAGCTGCACTCTTCAACTTTCTGTTCATTGTTTAACAATTAGAAAAAATAGTTCACTTACAACTCTGAGGGCTGTGAGTGGCAACTCCCCGTTAGGGGATTTAGGGGCATGAATCTCGAAATACTTACTCCGGAAAAAAAATTATACAGCGGCGAAGTTTATGGCGTGCAAATGCCCGGCATAAGTGGTAGTTTTGAAGTGCTGGAAAAACACGCACCGCTGGTGAGTGCATTGAAGGCTGGAAGGGTAAAAGTTTTAAAGGATAAACAAAATCATTTCTCTTATTTCGAAATACAAGGAGGATTTGTTGAAGTACTCAATAATAGAGTGACTGTACTGGTGGAAGGAGCGGTGCCCGTGGAAGAATGAACTGGCGAAAAACCAGTCGGTCCTAACTTTGTGAAATACTACCCCGACCAAGGCGTCGGGGTTTTTTCATGTCCTGTCTCGTCATGAAAATAGCAGGCACAATTCATTTAGCTGACAAGAAATAAAATTTTATCTTGCCAATCTCAAAATCATCCCAAATCCTGGTTCAAGACAATGAGAATCTTCAATCTCCTCTTCTGCCTCATCTTTATTCTTTTCGCAGCCTTGCAATACAACGACCCCGATCCCTATGTATGGATGCCAATTTATCTGTACGCGGCCGTTCTTTGCTGGCTTGCTTTCCGTAGCAGGTATTTTCCGCGTGCCTACCTCCTGGGAATTTTCGTGTATGCGGTGTATGCGGTCTATAAATTTTTTGACGAAAACGGGGTTTGGGATTGGATGACAAAACACCACGCCCCAAACATCGCTGACACGATGAAAGCAGAGCAACCCTGGATTGAGGAAACACGAGAATTTTTTGGATTGGTGATTTTGATCGTGGTCTTGCTGATTAATTATTTCTATGGCAAGAGAAAAATGAAACAAATCACTGTTTAATGTATTTTGCTTTTGTCCGAAAGGGCTCGTTTGGCATCCTTGGGTATTGGTTGAGTTGAGTCTAAAAACTAACGATAAGTATAATTGGAAGCAGGAAGAAATTAATTAAGCTGAGGATCGATTGGAAAATTGATCATGATCTCGTAATCACCGCCAAGTTGTTTCAGGGAATCTTTCCAGATTTCTTTATAATCACGATGAAAGATCAGTTTGCGGGTCGCTTTCACTGTAAGCCATGATTTTTCTTCCAGTTCGCCATGTAGTTGTCCATCACTCCAGCCGGAATAACCAATAAAAAAGCGAATCTTGTTTTCATCCAGCTCATTATTCTTTATCATTGCAACTACTTTGTCAAAATCTCCTCCCCAATATATTCCTTTCATCACTTCTTGTCCGCCCGGAATTTCTTCGGGGTATTGATGCAAAAAATGAATCGTATCCATTTGTACCGGACCGCCATAGTACAGAGGAATTCTATGTCCCTCCAGTTCGGGTATTAGCTCGTCGATCGTATTTTCGTATTTACGGTTCAGGACAAAACCAAAACTTCCCTGCTCCTGGTGCTCGCATAAAAAGACAACTGTCCTCATGAAATTGGGATCCTTTAAAAAAGGATCGGAAATAAGCAGTATGCCGGAAGAAGGTTCGATCATAAATACAATTTACTTCTAAAATTTAGTTCACCAAAGTTGTGCCGTTTAAAAATGACGAATGAATGAACTAGGTTCAAGAAGGCACGGAGTCGCTGTAAGATCGCCCTAAACCTGTGTTAAAATACAGATTTTAGACACCTACGAGGTCTGGCCCGGATTATGGAATATTAAATTTGCACGGTTTTTAGGTTTGTGAAAACATGCTATCTTTCGAGATGTAAATAACCAGAGTGAAGAAAATTTTTCCCATAATAATTGGTCTGATCAGTTTGTCATTGGTCGGCATCATTGTGATTCAACTGCTATGGTTAAGAAATATGGTCTTGCTAAGGCGAGAACAAATAAAACACAGAATACAGGATGGAGTTCAATGGGCTGGCAATAACCTTGTTCAGCACAAAGCAAATTATAATTTTGATAACAGGGATTTTCATGGTCTTGTACCCGGAGAATTTTCGCTCGAGTACCTAAGACCTAACACGATTGGACAAAGGTTAAGCGTCAGCCAGATCAATGACATAATCAAAAAAGCATTTCATGAACATGATCTTGATGATGTAAAATTCGAATTTGGTGTAGCACTTATGTCCACCAATTCGATGGAGAAACAATCAAAAAACTTTGTCGAAGTTTTTAATGAAAATAATCCCAAAGACTATCAATATACCTATCCATTAAACTCTCCAAGTGGCAGCGAAACAGAGAACCTTTCACCCAATGAAATTTTGATTGTTATTGCATTGGATTATAAGAACCTTGTTTTTCAATCTCTGTGGTTGCCCATTGTTTCAGCCATTGTTTTTACCCTTTTGATCATGGCTTCGTTTTACCTCACAGTGAGAACTATGTTGAGACAGAAAAAACTGAGTGAAATAAAGAATGCTTTCATCAATAACATGACTCATGAGTTCAATACTACATAACATGACTCATGAGTTCAAAACTCCTTTGGCTACGATTTCACTTGCCGTTGATGCGTTGCGGAACGAAAAAGTCGTAAGCGACAAAGAAAAAATGAGTTACTTCAGCACAATCATCAAAGAAGAAAATAAGCGCATGAATCGCCAGGTAGAAACGATTTTGAAAGCTGCATTACTTGACAAGCAGGAAGTTCAATTGCTGTTGCGTCCCCTTCACGCTCACCAGGTAATCAAGGATGTCGTCGAGAATTTCACGCTTCAATTAGAGGAAAAAAATGGCAAGGCCGAACTTTTACTGAATGCGGAGAATGATTTCATTGATGCCGACGAGGTCCATTTTTCAAACCTGATCAATAATCTTATTGACAACGCCATTAAATATTCTAAGGATGATCAGCCTCCAATGATAAAGATCACCACCCAATCCACCGCAAAAACGCTCGTGATAGTAATTGAAGATAATGGCATTGGTATGAATAAAGAAACGGTGAAAAGAGTGTTTGAGAAATTCTATCGTGCGCATACAGGAAATATTCATAACGTGAAAGGATTTGGATTAGGGTTAAGCTATGTAAAGACCATGGTGGAAGCTCATGGCGGTCAAATAAAAGTGGACAGTGTACTGGGCAAGGGCAGCACTTTCACCATTGAACTTCCTTTGAAAAAGCTTCAACGTCAGGCGGTCATGTCCCCGGTTCCAGCTTAGACCTGGTGAAACCAAAGCAGACACCCATCACCATAGCTAAGAAATCGAAAATTATTTTTCAGCGCGTAATCATAGATCTTTTTCCAATCATTCCCCACCACTGCAGCAACAAGTAAAAGCAATGTTGATCCGGGTTGATGAAAATTAGTGATCAGGGCACTTGCCAGTTTGACTCTATAACCCGGGGCGATGATGATCCGGGTCTTTGTGATGAATTGTTCGATATTTTTTTTATTCATAAAATCAAGCAAAATCTCCAGAGCGTCTTTCGAAGAAATGCTATGCTTCTCCAATTCATACGGCTCCCATTGGTCAAGTTCCAGCTCGTTTTCAAAACCTAACTTTAGTTTTACGCCCAACCAATAAATACTTTCGATGGTACGAAGCGAAGTTGTTCCTACCGGGATGATGTTGTTGGAAATATTGGCAAGAATTTTTTTGATTGTTTTTTTTGAGATTTTCATAAACTCGGCATGCATTTCATGACCCTCCATAGTTTGCGTTTTGACTGGTTTAAATGTTCCGGCCCCGACGTGCAGTGTGAGGAAATCTGTTTCAATATTTCTTTCTTTTAATTTTCTTAGAAGATCATTAGTGAAATGCAATCCGGCAGTTGGAGCAGCTACGGACCCTTCATGATGCGCATAGATGGTCTGATATCTTTCGACGTCCAGTTTTTCTGGTTGCCGTTTGATGTATGGAGGTAAAGGAACTTCGCCTGCCAAGTGTAATAACTCTGCAAAACTCAAACTTGTTTCGTTCCACGCAAATTCTATGATAAATGAGTCTATTTTTTTCTCAATGTATCTTGCGGTAAGAATAATTTCTTTTTCTTTTGTTTGTATTTTCTTTTCCAGCACTTGTCCATGTTTCCATTTCGAGGCGCCGCCAATCAAACATTGCCAAAGTACCTTCCCTTGTTGCATCAGGGCATGTGTAATGTCGGGATACTGAACAGGGGGTTCCAGGCAGAAAATTTCGATCACACCACCAGTTGGTTTTTGGAATAACAATCGTGCTTCAATCACCCTGGTGTCATTGAAAAGAAGTAGGGAATTGGGACGGAGGTGCTGGTCTAAATTCTTATAGACGTCTTCTGAAATTTTTCCGCGGTGATAAATCAGCAACTTTGAAGCATCTCTTTCGGCAAGGGGAAATTTTGCAATGCGGTCTTCAGGAAGATCATAATTAAAATCACTGATCAATAAGTCTTTTGGATGCATCACACAACGAACTGTTGCATTTAAAAGTTGAAATTTTGTATTTTCTTTTGAACTCCCTATCGAAGTTTCAGCGGAACGACTAATTTTAATCCACTCCATATATCACTTACCGCACAAACCTTTACATCAACAAGTTGATTCGTTAATGCAAAATTCCTGATCACATCCTCGGTAAGATCCGTTGCGATCCCGGCGGATTTTTTGTACCACGAAACCCAAATCGTAACGGCTGGATTATTCCTTATCGCACTTTTTAAATTCTTCATTTCGATTTCAAACTCTTTCTTGTTTTTTATAAAAAGATGAATGAGATCTGGCGTTTCAGTTTTTCCGCATATTTGATGTTTGATATCCGTCTCGATCAATTCAAAATAATTACGAGGTTCATTTATCAAAAGCAATTTGTGTTCTGGTTTGATGCCTAATTTTTTTAATAAAGGAGTTCCTGAATAGCCTGTTGTTGCCATAAAATAAAAATACGAACTACGGTCATTCGTCAACTCTATTTTCACATTTGATTGAAGCTAATCCACAGCTTTTCCACTGTAATCCACACTTAATTCAGGCTGTGAGCCGCGAATTTTTTTTTAGATCTGCCGTAAGGCCTGTCCAGTAACGGTTTCAGTAAGAAACAAACCTGTGGAAAAAATAAAAACGGAAAAATTTTCTTTTGAAGTGGGAAAAAGTGTTATTTTGTGTCAATTTATTTCAAACTTGACCCAAATCCCTGATAATGATAGGTTTTCTCGGCGAATTCGAGGCCACTTTAGACGCAAAGGGACGCTTTCTCTTGCCAGCAGGCATCAAGAAACAATTGCCGGAAAATGAGGACGACCACTTTGTTATTAACAGGGGTTTTGAAAAATGTTTGAGCTTATATCCTATGAAAAGTTGGGAACCGCTCTTTGCAGATATCAGTAAGCTGAATGATTTTGACCCAAAAGCCCGTGAGTTTCGGCGCTTTTTCCTGAACGGTGCAACGACTGTGGAGCCGGACAGTGCAGGTCGTCTACTGGTACCCCCAAATTTAAAAGAGCATGCCGAGTTGCAAAAAGATATTGTGCTGGTATCGGCAGTCAACAAAATAGAAATCTGGGATAGTAAGAAATACCACCAGCTCTTTGACTCCTTTTCTGCAGAAGACTTCAGTGGCCTGGCCAAAGATGTTATGACGAAGCGAGCCGAATAATTATTAATCAATAATTATTAGTTATTGAAAGACTCATACCATACACCGGTTCTCTTAAAAGAAGCAGTGGATGAGTTGAAGGTTACCCCAAATGGGATTTATGTCGATTGCACCTTCGGCGGCGGTGGACATTCAAAGGCCATCCTTGGGAAATTGACTGCGCTTGGAAAATTGATTGCATTTGACCAGGACGAAGATGCGAGGGAAAATTTGCCGGATGATAAGCGGGTAATTTTTGTGCAGCAAAACTTTCGACATCTTCAGCGATTTCTCCGTTTGAATAACATTTCTGTAGTTGACGGCATCCTGGCTGATCTTGGCGTTAGCAGTCACCAGTTTGATGAACCGCAACGCGGTTTTTCAACCCGTTATAATGCGAGGCTGGATATGCGAATGGATCAACGCCAAAGCAAAACGGCTTTTGATGTAGTCAACAATTACAGCGAGCAGCAATTGCACAAATTATTCGAGCAGTACGGGGAAGTTACCAACGCCAAAACATTAGCGAGAACCATCGTGCAGATTCGACAGGCGACGTCGCTAAGAACAGTTGAAGAATTTAAGAATGGTCTTCGCGGAATTGTGAAAGGAAATCCCAACAAGTACTTTGCTCAGGTTTTCCAGGCATTGCGGATAGAAGTAAATGACGAATTAGGTGCCTTGAAGGAAATGCTCAAGCAAGCCCCACCCTTATTAAAACCCGGAGGCCGGGTTGCCATCATCACATTTCATTCTTTAGAAGACAGGTTGGTAAAAAATTTTTTTCGTCGCGGAACATTCGAAGAGGCGGACGAAAATCCTTTTATCACCAAAGAACAAGTAAATGAATTAATAGTGATTACGAAGAAACCAATTATCCCTGGTGAAAAGGAAAAGAAACAAAACCCAAGATCGGCAAGTGCAAAACTAAGAGTGGCTGAAAAGATAATGATGGTTTGAGGCACCAGCAATCAGTGTGAATCATGTTATGACCCTGATGTTTCGTTGTACTCACTTGTACACATGGACATCTAATCAACAAGAAAATTAGTTCTTATCAAAATAATTACGGACGGTTTACCATCAATTAAGTCAATCCTAATCCTTTGAAAGCAACCCTCGAAACCATTTTAAGCTAACACCACTTTATGCCAGAGCAAGAAAACACTAAAGAACGGGACCTGAAAACTAATTCCACCATCATGGGGGGATGGAAACGATTGTTGAATTATCAATCCATCGTGAAGCAGGTGCCGTTCTTTTTGTTCCTGGCTTTGTTAGCCGTTGTGTACATCTACAATGGTCACTATGCGGACAAAACAATCCGAAACATTAATCAAACGGCAAAAGAAGTGAAGGAGTTGCAGTATGAATATAAAACCGTGAAAAGTGAAGTGATGTTTCGGAGCAAACAAAGTGAATTGGCAAAAGCAGTGGAACCAATAGGATTAAAAGAATTGACAACGGCACCGACGGTATTAAAAGACAGTACCACCATCCGCTAAAGTTTCGTCTGCAGCGCCAGGGACGACACAAGGGATGCTGAGAACCAGGAATTTTATTTCGGGCATTTGAATTTTCTAAACTAAAGACACAATAAAACCCTTTACGGGTTTGGGGTTACATGGAAGTCAAGCGCGACATATTGTGGAGAGTATATCTGAGTTTTCTCGGCATCGCGGCTCTAAGCATGCTCATACTTGCAAGAGCCTTTTATATTCAACGTTTCCAGGGAAATTACTGGAGAAGCATGAGTGATAGCCTTCACCAGCGCATTGAGCCATTGGACGCAGAGCGTGGCACAATTTATAGTGAAGATGGCCAAATGCTGAGCACGTCCATTCCTACATTCGATATTTACATGGACATGGAGGCGGACGGCTTGAGAGAGAAAAATGGAAAGCGATTTAAAGAAAACATTGATTCTTTTTCCATTGCTCTTTCAGATTATTTTGGCGACAAATCCCCAACAGAGTATAAACGCAGTCTTCATCAGGCCTACGCAAAAAAAGACCGCTATTACCTGCTGCAAAAGAAACTATCATTTGAAGACTACAAGGCGTTTCGTGAGTTTCCTCTTGCACGACTGGGAAGAAACAAAAGCGGTGTCGTAGTAGAAGTAAACACCAAACGTTTGACACCATTTCAATTGCTGGCCAACAGAACCGTGGGTTTATCGCGGGACTATGTTGCCACCAATGGAAAAGTTAAGAAAATGAATGTGGGCCTTGAGAAAAGTTATGACAGTTCATTAACCGGGCAGAAAGGTCAAAGACTTGTTCGATTTATCGCAGGTGGGGTAGCTGTGCCCGTTGACGGATACAAAGTGGAACCAGAGAATGGCAAAGACGTTGTTACTACGCTCGATGTAAACATACAGGACATCACGGAAGCCGCATTGATGAAGATGATGCTCCAAAGTGAATCGCAGTACGGAACGGCAATGGTGATGGAAACCAAAACTGGAAAGCTAAAAGCCATTGCGAATCTCGGCAGACAAAAAGATGGCAGTTACTGGGAGGATGACAATTATGCTTTGCGAGTAACTGAACCGGGTTCAACTATAAAATTGCTGACTCTTTTATCGGTGCTTGACAAGGGCAGTTCCTCATTGACCGACCTTGTTGAAGTAGGCAGTGCCGGCCAGATGCAAGTAGGTCCAAGAATTGTGAATGATGCTGAACGCGCACCCAAACCAGTGTTGACTGTTGAAGAATGTTTTGCCCACAGCTCAAATGTGGGGATGAGCAAACTCGCTTACAAGGCATTTGGAAGTAATCCAAAAGAGTTTAGAGAATACGTTCATCGTTTTCACCTGGATACGCCTTCTGGCATCGACTTGAAAGATGTGCCAAAGCCGAGGCTTGCACCTCTCGATAACAAAAACGGCGGCTTGATGAATATGATCACAATGAGTTTCGGTTATGCGATACAGATCAGTCCCCTGCATACACTGACACTTTATAATGCGATCGCCAATGATGGCAAGATGGTAAAACCTTATCTGGTGAACAGTATCCAGATCGATGGAAATGTTGTTGAACAGTTCCAACCCACGGTGTTGCAGGAAAAAATTTGTAAACTGGGAGTGATCAGTGCTGCAAAAGAATGCATGAGAGCCGTGGTACAAATAGGAACAGGTAGACCGGCTTTTGAAAATATGTCCTTTTCTGTTGCAGGCAAAACGGGTACTGCACACGTGGCTGATGGTAGCATAAAATATAATGATGGTGTTTACCAGGCCACTTTTGTTGGCTATTTCCCCGCAGAAGCACCCGAGTACACTTGCATCGTTGTGATCCGCACGAAGCCGCATGCATTTTTGCATTACGGTGGGCAGGTTGCGGCGCCGGTGTTTAGGGAGATCGCTACAAAACTGTATGCGATGTATGTTCAAAAAAAGAATGCAACAGATTATGCAGCCGTGAAAGACAGTTCTTCTTATTTCTATGCGGGTTATACAAGGGATATAAAAAATGTCTTTTCAAAACTGAATGTCACCTACCAGGATTCAGCAACTCAAAATTGGACACACGTATATGCGCAAAATGGAATGCCTGTAGTAAAAGGTGCGGCGATACAACAAAAGATAATGCCGAATGTGAAAGGCATGGGACTCAAAGATGCATTGTATTTGCTGGAGAATATAGGAGTAAAGGTGGTGGTAAAGGGAAGAGGAAAAATAATCAATCAGTCGATTCCAGCGGGCACACCATTAACAAAAGGATTTACCGTATTCGTCGAATTAGGATAATCAATGGCAAAATGGTGCTGAGAGACATATTATATAAGGTGAACATCAGGTCGGTTATTGGGAACACAGATGTTGAAGTCAAAGATGTACACATCGATTCAAGAAAAGTAGGTGAGGGCTCTTTGTTTATAGCGGTAAAAGGTGCGGCAGTTGATGGTCATCAATTCATTGACAAAGCAATTGACTCGGGTGCCATCGGTATTGTGTGTGAAGAAATTCCTTCCGCGAAAAAGGAATCAATAGTTTATGTGCAAGTGGAAAATAGTGCAGCGGCCGCCGGTTATATAGCACATAATTTTTTTGACCGGCCGTCGGAGAAAATGAAACTGATAGGAGTGACGGGAACAAATGGTAAGACAACTATTGCAACATTATTATATAAGCTCTTTACATCGTTGGGTAACAACTGTGGGTTATTGAGTACTGTAGAAAATCAGATCGGTAATAAAGTAATACCTGCAACGCACACGACGCCGGATGCTGTTAGCCTCAACCGGCTATTGAGGCAAATGGCCGATGAAGGATGTACACATGTGTTCATGGAAGCAAGTTCGCATGCGATTCATCAGCATCGCATCACAGGTTTGCAGTTTGCAGGAGGAATTTTCAGCAACATCACTCACGATCACCTGGACTATCATAAAAGTTTTGACGAGTACATCCGGGTGAAGAAATCGTTTTTTGACGGTTTATCATCGTCAGCATTTGCTATAAGCAACGCAGACGATAAAAGAGGAATGGTGATGTTGCAGAACACAAACGCAAAAAAATATTACTACAGTCTGAAGACGGTCGCTGATTTCAAGGGAAAGATTTTGGATAATAGTTTAACGGGTTTACTCATGACAGTGAACGACCAGGAAGTGCATTTCAGATTGATTGGTGAATTCAATGCATACAATCTTTTGGCTGTGTACGGAACGGCGATTTGCCTGGGAGAAGATAAACAGGAAGTGCTGAGATGTTTAAGTGTGTTGACCGGCGCGGAGGGTAGGTTTGATTACATGATATCACCAAAGGACAAAGTGATCACAATTGTAGATTATGCCCACACACCAGATGCATTGTCGAATGTGCTGGCGACGATCAAAAAACTCAAAAAAGGATTTGAAAAGATGATCACGGTTGTCGGATGTGGTGGCGACAGAGATAAAACAAAGAGGCCAATAATGGGTGCCGTAGCGTGTGAACATAGTGATAAGGCAATCTTTACCAGTGATAATCCCAGGAGTGAAGATCCTGCACAGATTATAAGAGATATGGAAGCAGGGTTAAGTGCATCAGCAAAGAAAAAATACATTTCGATCGCAGATAGAAGGGAAGCAATAAAAACGGCGATCAGCCTGGCAGCACGGGAAGACATTGTGCTGATTGCAGGAAAGGGACATGAGAAATACCAGGAGATAAAAGGAATAAAAAATCATTTTGATGACAAAGAAGTAGTGAGGGAGATATTTGAAATGCTGGGACGATAGCCCCATCCGATCCCGATTTGTCGGGACCACCAGCGCACAAGGGGCCAGGAGTTGAGTAACGTGGAAAGATTGAAATGCTTAATTGGTGTAGCTGATCGAAAATATTTCAACGGGCCTCCCTCTTTTTGGAGAGGGTCCCGAAAGTGAGGCCGCTGAATAGCGAACGGAAAGCACAAGAGTGCGACGCAACGATGCTGAGTAAAGATACCTTGGACGGTAAACAATAAAGAATCATCGGTGATAGCCAGAATGGGCATTACGAATGATTAATTGAAAAACAAGAGCTCGTTTTCTCCTCACCCTAAAGGGGGAGGCTGGGAGGGGGTCAAACCAAACGCCAACATGCTGTATCATTTGTTTGATTGGTTTAAGCAGCAAAACATGCATTTCCCGGGAAGTGGTCTTTTTGAATTCATCACTTTCCGGGTGTTGTTGGCCATGTTGTTGTCATTGGTGGTCGCTACGTTATTCGGTCGCAGGCTGATCAACTATCTGCGAAAAAAACAAATCGGTGAATCTGTTCGCGACCTGGGGTTGGCTGGAGAACAAACAAAGAAGGGCACACCCACAATGGGCGGTATCATCATCATTCTTTCCATACTGGTACCGACACTTTTGTTTGCGAACCTGAATAAGGTATATATCCGGCTGATGATATTCAGTACGCTCTGGCTCTGTGTGATCGGTTTTTTGGATGATTACTTAAAGCTGAGAGCAAAAAAAATTGCGCAACAGCAGGGAGTGCCTTACAAAAAAGGAGACAAAGATGGATTAGCTGGCTGGTTTAAAATTCTTGGACAAGTGGGTCTTGGGATTGTTGTTGCAGCCACGCTCTATTTTAACAGCCATGTCACGATTTGGAGAGAATACATTGGCACGCCCAAAGCAGGAGATTCGACGATCAGAACGATCCTGTTCAATGGAAAGGAGAGACATTTTGTGGAAACAAAGGAACCAATAACAACAATTCCGTTTGTGAAAACGCATGAATTCAATTATTCAAAACTTTTACCCTCACCATGGAGAAAATATAGCTGGATACTTTATACCGTCATCGTAATATTTATTATCACTGCTGTATCAAATGGCGCAAACATCACAGACGGTTTGGATGGACTTGCTGCGGGCACTTCCGCGGTGATCGGTGTGTTGCTTGGCATTTTCGCTTATGCGAGCGGTAGTTTTTTCCTGGCCGATTACCTGAACATTATGTACATACCGAACCTCGCCGAGCTTTCGATTTTTATCGCATCAATGGTTGGGGCCTGTATTGGTTTCATGTGGTATAACTCCTACCCGGCACAGGTTTTCATGGGCGATACGGGAAGCTTGACGCTCGGGGGGATCATAGCGGCGATTGCCATTATTGTTCATAAGGAATTGCTGATACCGATCTTCTGTGGAATTTTTTTGGTGGAAAATATCAGCGTGCTGTTGCAGGTAAGTTATTTCAAATACACCAAAAGAAAGTATGGCGAAGGCAGGAGAATTTTTTTAATGAGTCCGTTGCATCATCATTTTCAAAAGAAGGGATATCATGAGGCGAAGATCGTGACGAGATTTTGGATCGTGACTGTGTTGTTGATGCTGTTGTCGGTGGCAACGTTGAAGATGAGATAGGCCCCTCCCCATAGGGAGGCGATCAGCGCACAAGGGTTGAATGGTATTTAAAAAGGTGAAGTGCCCGCCCGGACAATCGGTCGGACGGGCTTAATTAATGGTTGATTGAAAATATAAAGCCCGGCCTCCCTCTCCTTCAGGAGAGGGATAAGAGGGTGAGGCTATTACTGAAAAACCGACAATCAAGATCCTGTTACGAAGGAACGCTCCCAGGGAGTGCGTTGAGCCTTCGGCGAAAAACCAAATCCCGATAGCTATCGGGAAGATCCAGAATCAGATTGTGGTCAGTGCAAAAACTGATGCTTTTGAAAAACCAATTTCCGTACAGTGCTCATCCAACCTTCTCTAACAGAAGGAGTGTTACGGCGCATGAGCTGAAAGTCGAACAGAATTGCAAACGTTGAAATGCTTAATTGTGGAAGATGGTTAAAGATACTGAGGCCCGGCCTCCCTCCCTGGAGGAGAGGGATCGAGGGAGAGGCCGAATGGTCATACTGGGTGGAGGAGAAAGCGGCTTAGGAGCTGCACTGCTCGCAAAGCAACAGGGATATGAAGTGTTTTTGAGTGATGAAAGTTCTTTGAAAGATGTTTATCGCAACGAATTGCAAACAGCAGAGATCGAATTTGAAGAAGGTCGCCATACAGAGGAAAAAATTCTAAATGCCGATGAAGTGATGAAAAGCCCGGGGATCGCTGAAAAAAATGAGCTGGTAAAAAAAATAAGAGCGAAAGGAATTGAGATCATCAGCGAAATAGAATTGGCCTACCGCTTCAAAAGCAACAGCAGGATCATCGCGGTCACCGGTAGTAACGGAAAAACAACCACTACTGCATTGACTCATCACATTTGCCAGACGGCAGGTTTGAATTGTGCAATGGTTGGAAATATCGGTTACTCGTTTGCAAGGCAAGTTGTCGTAAATCCAAAACCGTTGTACGTAGCTGAGATTAGTAGCTTCCAATTGGATGATATTAAAACATTCAGACCGGATGTGGCCATACTCACCAACATAACCGAAGACCATCTTGATCGCTACGAATACAATTTTGAAAACTACATCCGCAGCAAATTCAGGATCACGATGAACCAGACAGGAGATGATTATTTCATTTACAATGCGGACGACGAAATAACCATGAAGTATCTCAACCAATTTGAAATAAAATCAAACAAACTGCCAGTCACTATGAGAAATGAAGTACCAAATGGAGCGTTCATAAAAGACGGAGACATGTATGTAAGAACAGGAACTGATTTCGTTGCTATGAGTGTCTTTGATTTCGCTTTGAAAGGCAAGCACAACCAATATAACACAATGGCTGCATGCCTGGCTGCTACTACAATGGAAATACGAAAAGACAAAATTCGTGAGGCCGTTCAAACTTTTCACAGCCTTGAGCACCGCATGGAATATGTTTCAACCGTTCGTGGAGTGGAGTTTATCAATGACAGCAAGGCCACGAATGTAAACAGCACCTGGTATGCATTGGAAAGCATGGAAAAACCAACCATACTGATCCTGGGCGGCGTTGACAAGGGAAATGATTATTCATTGATCAAAGAATTGGTGAAAGAAAAAGTGAAGGCTATTATTTGCCTTGGCCTCGACAACAGGAAAATTCATGAGGCTTTTGGACAAATTGTAAGCCCTATTGTAAACACTGGCGGCGCCCGCGAAGCCGTACATGCTGCTTTTCATTTTGCTTCGAAGGGGGATGTTGTATTGCTAAGTCCTGCGTGCGCAAGTTTTGATCTTTTCAAGAATTACGAGGATCGGGGAAATCAGTTCAAGCAGGCGGTGAAAGAGTTGTGAGTGGTGAGTTGTGAGTGGCGAATGGGGAATGGGGTGTGATGCTATTTGCTCCGAAGGAGCAAAAATTTGAATAGCGCCGGATGAAATCCGGCGCGTAAAATAAAATAAAATTTTTTACAACTCCGCAGGAGTTGAACATATAATATATACATGAGTTACACAGGCGGCATAGAAAATCAAATACCAAAAGGGTGGCATCACCATTTGGCGCATCGTACAAAAGGTGACAAGGTAATTTGGGCGTTGGTAGTGTTACTGGCATTGGTATCAATGCTTGTTGTATACAGCGCAACGGGGTCACTGGCGTACAAGAACTACAAAGGCAATACGGAGGTCTATCTTTTCAAACAGGTTGCCTTTATCGTGCTTGGCATCGGTATCGTCTATTTTGCTCACCGCGTTAACTACGTAATCTATTCAAAAGTTGCGCAACTGTTATTCCTTCTCTCTATCCCGCTTTTGATCTACACTTTATTTTTCGGACTGAGCATGAATGAAGGTAGCCGTTGGATCCGTCTTCCGATCATTGGCCTGAATATGCAAACCTCTGAATTGGCGAAACTTGCTTTGTTCATGTACCTGGCGCGATTGATCGGCAAAAAACAAGATGTGATCAAGGATTTCAGGAAAGGCTATCTGCCATTGATTGCTCCGGTTGGGATCATTTGTTTGCTCATTGCACCGGCTAATTTATCCACGGCATTACTATTGGGTGCGAGCTGCATGCTGTTGCTTTTTATTGGAAGAGCCAGCACAAAACATCTGCTGCTGACAGTTGGCGCAGTATGCATACCTATTTTGTTTTTGGTCATCGCAGCCATGATCAGTCATAGATCGAGTGATGACGCCACCGGGATTAAAAAAGAAAGCTCATCAAAACTCACTGCAAGAGTGGATACCTGGATCAGCAGGGTTCAACATTTTATTTATGGAGGCAAAGATGCCGATGACGAGGATTCCTACCAGATCAACCAGGCAAAAATTGCCATTGCAAAAGGCGGATTAATGGGCGTAGGCCCCGGTAATAGCACACAGCGAAATTTTTTGCCGCAGGCCTATAATGATTTCATCTATCCCATCATCGTCGAAGAGTATGGGCTCATCGGGGGAACATTCATTGTTTTTATTTACCTGGTTTTTCTATTCCGAAGTATAAAAATTTTCCGGCGTTGTCCTTATGCATTCGGCGCGTTTCTGGCATTGGGGCTGAGTTTTACACTAGTGATACAGGCAATTGCAAACATGGCCGTGAGTGTAAATCTTTTCCCGGTAACAGGTGTTACCCTTCCATTGGTGAGTATGGGTGGAAGCAGTTTTTTGTTTACCTGTCTTTCTATCGGAATCATTTTGAGTGTTGCAAGAAATGTAGAACAACTGGAAGGAAAAAAAGAAGAAATGATCAATGCTCAATGATCAATTCTCAATTTGCAATAAATGAATATTGAGCATTGAAGATTGAAAATTGAACATTATAAAAGTGAGTAAGAAGATCATAATTGCAGGAGGAGGCACTGGCGGACATATTTTTCCAGCAATAGCAATTGCTAACGCCTTGAAAAAAATTGATACTTCCATTGAGATCCTGTTCGTGGGTGCAAAAGGAAAAATGGAAATGGAAAAAGTTCCGCAAGCAGGCTACAGAATTGAGGGCTTGGATATCGCCGGCTTTAACCGAAGTTCTTTGATAAAAAATATTTCACTGCCATTTAAACTGGTCAAGAGTTTTCTCCAGGTTCGCACGATTGTGAAAAACTTCCACCCCGATGCGATCATCGGGGTCGGGGGTTATTCCAGCTTTCCTGTGCTGCGTTTTGGACAGGCGAAAGGAATTCCCACATTCATTCATGAGTCAAATTCATTTGCAGGAAGATCGAATATCCTTTTGGGAAAGAAAGCGACAAAGATTTTTGTAGCCACAGACGGAATGGAAAAATTCTTTCCGAAGGAAAAGATCGTGGTCACGGGAAACCCTGTAAGATCCAGCATTTCACAATCGACAGTAACCAGGAGCCAGGGCATTAAATTTTTTTCGCTGGGTGAGAACAAAAAAACAGTGTTTGCGGTGGGAGGAAGTCTTGGAGCCAGGTCGATCAATCAAGCGATCAATAAACATGTTGACGACTTATTGAATGCGGGCCTGCAACTGATCTGGCAGACAGGCAAGCCTTACGCAGCTGAGGCAAAAAAAAGAGCGGAGGGAAGATCATCGGTGTGGGTAAATGAATTTATTACTCAGATGGATTGCGCTTACGCTGCGGCAGATATCGTGATCTCAAGAGCCGGTGCTATGGCCATTGCTGAGTTGTGTGTGGTGAGAAAGCCGGTTTTGTTTGTGCCCTATCCCTATGCAGCAGAGGATCATCAAACGGTCAATGCGAAAAACCTGGTAAGCAAAAGAGCAGCACTGATGGTGAAAGATGATGAGGCATTGGACAAGGTGGTGCCCATGATCATTGAATTGGCAAACGACGAGAATAAGCAAAACGAGTTGAAAAAAAACATTGGTGCATTAGCAATTACCGATGCCGATAAAAGAATTGCAGATGAAATTTTAAGAACCCTCTAAATCTCCCTAAACCATGAGGAGAGGGGATAGGGGTGAGGCCGATGCCGATAAAAGAATTGCAGAAGAAATTTTAAGATTAGTTTGAAAAGAGTTATGCAGTAATGCTCCTCTCCATGAGGAGAGGGGTTAGGGGTGAGGCCGATGCCGATAAGAGAATTGCAGAAGAAATTTTAAGATTAGTCTGAAAAGAGTTATGCAGTAATTCCCCTCTCCATGAGGAGGGATAGGGGTGAGGCCGATGCCGATAAAAGAATTGCAGAAGAAATTTTAAGATTAGTCTGAATAAAGATAGAAAGTAATGCCCCTCTCCATGAGGAGAGATAGGGGTGAGGTTGTCGAAGAGATTTTTGAAAAATGGATCTTAAAAATATTATGCATCAACTCCCCTCTCCTTCGCGAGAGGTCCGAAGGACTCCTTCGGAGGGCTGAGGGTGAGGTAATGATTGGTCCAACAAATACTGTCCTTATGAATACCC
>VBAQ01000268.1 GCA_005883765.1 Bacteroidota bacterium | reverse complement strand
ACGATATGATGCACAGTATCGACATCGGTAATTATAAATGACCCACCGACTATAGAATAAGAATTTGAAGGATCATTGTAATCCGGATGATATGAACCGTGTGATTTTTCCATGATGACTCCCTTATCGTCAAAACTGTAAGTGCCGGGTTTGGCTCCGTTCAGGTTTACATTAATGGCTCGTTTGTCCTTGTGCATATCACTGGTAATATTCATCCATACAGCGGACTGGCTACTCCAGGCAAACCGCCTGATGTTCCAGCCACTGGTTTTTACTTCATCTCCATTTACTTTGAAAACGATAATATTTTGACCAGCAGGTGAAGATGCTTCGGATGAATCTTTTTCTGAACTTACGGCGCTGGCTGTTTTATTGTTATTGCAATTGCAAGCAACCAGGGCAACTAAATAAAGAGGAAATAATTTTCTCATAAAAATGATTTTAGTCGAAGTGTTGACAAAGTACTTAGTCGAAGCATAGTTGAGAAAGAACATTGGTATGTTTAAGAACCAAATGGCAAAAACAAGTCCAAAATGCTTGAAACATTCTGGTAAGCACTGAATACCAAAAAAAACTGCCTCGAAATCGAGGCAGGCATCAAAAAACGGAATCACTCAGAAAGTTTGATCATTTAAAATCTCGTTCTGTTCAATGCTACAACCTTGGTTGTAATGCTTTTTAACTTTGATTTATAAGTTTCATCGAAGCCGATAACATTTTCCGCCGGATTGCCCTTTTTGATATTGTTGAGATCAGTGATGAGTTTGACAATGCGGTCATCATCTTTTATTGGAAGCTTTTTTGCTTTTTCTTCCAATAATGAAATATAGTCTTTGTAAAAACCGTCCTGGATCGCAATAAAATCGCTGGTAAATTTTTTGTATCTCTCTACAAGGTCATAGACAGTGATACAGTTCCCAGCGAGATTCCTGATCTTGTCGTTTTCATTTATTTTTTTGTAATCAAAATCCTGGCGGGAAGAATTGGCAAGATCAAAAATGTTGTTGATCTGCTCGCCGATGGACTGATTCATATCCAGCGAACTTTCCAAAGTCGTTTGAATGGATGCTACTTCTTCGATAAAATCCTTGTATTCGATCACATGATTGTATAAAGCATTTTCATAAGTACTATTAACCTTGTTGAGCTGGTTGTAAAAGTCAATGTACGGTGCCATCTGCAAATTGATCTTGGAAATGATCTCTTTGGTAATAGGGTAACTTGCTTCGACAATAATAGAATCAGTTTTTCTATCCAGCCTTTCCATTCTTGTTTTGTAAGTCGTAAAGGAAGAGATCATTGAAACAGCGCTGCTGATGATCTGCAAAGGAGGAAAAGTTCGTTTCAATCCTTCGACAAGGCCGGATACCTGTCCTTTCAATCTTTTTTTCTCGCCGTCCACGAGAGGCAGTGCATTGATGTTATCTTCTAAGGTTTTATCGATCACATCCATTAATTGAAAACCAAGGGCATCGCTGGAAGGGTTATTGATATCAATGATCTTCTTGTAAAGAATGTTCTGGCTGCGAGCGCTCGAAATTTCAATAGTGCCTTGTTTGATCTCCTTGATGATCTCAATTCCATACAACACCAACTGGTAATTGCGCATGTATTTTATCTTTTCAGACTGTATTTCATTTTCCTGCAGACCTTTGATGACCTCCTTTAGTTTAGCCACTTCATCAACAAGGTTATTTGTATTGATGTCGGTAGTTCCCTGCGGTCTGCTGTGCAAACCGGATAACATCAGTAGTATGACGATTACTCTTTTCATACTTTGTACTTTTTACTTTTGACTTTTTACTTTCGACTCATTGATCGCTTCCATTTTCATGAAGGCATACTCTTCTTTGCCCTCATATTTATTGATCAGACTCTTTACTGTTAGCATCAATTTGTTATCCGCCGTTAGTTTCCCCTCGTAGGTGACGTCCCCTTGTTCGCTGGTCATTGAAAATTTTATCGTGCTATCGCTGAGTGTGTACCTGCCTTTGTAAGGAGTCTTATTTTCTTTTTTAAACCAGGGCACAAGATTAGCAGGTTTCCCTGCAGTGGTTACCCCGATGACTGAGCCATCTTGATAAAAAC
Source organism: Bacteroidota bacterium (assembly GCA_005883765.1). GTDB lineage: Bacteria > Bacteroidota > Bacteroidia > Chitinophagales > Chitinophagaceae > VBAU01. Next base: position 940 of record VBAQ01000268.1, on the reverse strand, counting down.
GCAGGTAGTATTTGAACATACTCATCGAATTGCTATCGGGGACACTCACGTAATAACCGTCATAACTCAAATCTTTTTGTGCATAAGCCGACAGTTCGAAAAAAACCAGAAAAAGCATTATAATAATTTTCATTGGCATAAATAATGAATTGCTTTAATTGCACACATTAGTCCATTTCGGATCCAGCGCAGTATTGAACACCTGGATACACTGATTGGTAGCCGTGGCGTTAGTTTTACTAAAGATCAATTTCCACGGCTTTTCCCAAAGATCACCCGTCTTGCTATAAGCGATCACATAAACATTTATAGCATTTGATGGTATCGCAATGGAATTGCGCCAACCCGCGTTGACTTCACCGGAAGTGTAGGAGGCGGGAGTTCCATTCACAGAATAAGATACGCTGAAACTGGCAACATAATTACCGCCATTGATTAGCGTCAACTGTGTAGTCGTAACTGTCGGAGTGGTTGTCGTAGTGGAGCTGGCGACAGTAGTGGCAATTCGGATCCTGCCGGCCAGATAATCGTTGAGACTGGGATCGCTGCCATTGACATAAACGGGTTTATAAATCTGTTTGTCGCTGTTCACTGTTAATGGAGTGCCTAGCGCTGATACGGTTATGTTTGTTGCTCCGCCATTGCCGGTGGGGAGCCAGTAGTCGCCTGGCATTAATTGCGAACACTTGCCATCAGTGCCCACAATCCATATAGAACCATCTCCTCCTGCTGCGATATCGACAGCGGAACCCGCGACTTTGATAAATGTTGTCCCATTGTACCTGTATATTTCACTATTGCCATTGACCACCCATGAATTTCCCTGACGGTCTACAGTTATTCTTATACCTCCGCCGCCGGTACCTGACCAGTTACTACCATCCCATTTATAAATGTAGCTATCGGCGCCGATACACCATATTGCACCATTTGCTCCAAC
>VBAQ01000282.1 GCA_005883765.1 Bacteroidota bacterium | reverse complement strand
TGAAAATTTCGGAAAAAAATTAAGGGAGGTGAACCTTACCGGTGAAGCTTTTTTTGATGTTGTCAAGGATCCTTCTCATCCATTCATTATCCATACCACTGTGGTTGACGTCAAGGTACTGGGCACTGCTTTCAATGTGAGATCCTATCCGAACGATGCCAACACCGAGACAAGTGTGTTGAGAGGACAGGTAGAAGTTACGGTCAAGAATAGGGAAAACACAAGATATTATTTAAAACCAAATGAAAAGGTTATTGTGGCGAATGGGCTGGTGAAGACATCAAATCCCAACACGAAAAAACAGGAAGACATAAGAACAATCGTATCGATCCAGCCATTAACCTATTATCATGTTGACAGTTCTATCGTGGAAACTTCGTGGGTTGAAAACAAGCTGGTATTCCAGGAAAATGAAACTTTCAGTGAGGTAGCGCTAAAAATGGAACGCTGGTATGGTGTACATATCAGCTTTGAAGATCCGCGTGTAGCCGAATATCGCATGTATGGAAGTTTCACCAGTGAGACTATTCGGCAAGCTCTGGATGCCTTAAAAATAGGATTCAATTTCAATTATAAAATGAATAAAGACGAGATCATTATAACTAAATAATATTATTTAAACTATTGCTTATGCCAGACAACAATACTTCCTAGAATATGGACAAATGGATTTCTTGACGAGATCCTATAGGTTAACCAACAATTGTCCCAGAATGGGAAAATTTTCAAACCCTTCAATTGTGAATATGAACAAGATTTCAACCCAACATGCTTTGCCAAGATATTCATTGTGTAAAAAATTTTTCCGGATCATGAGATTAACCATTGCCTGTTTACTGATAGCATGTTTGCATGTAGCGGCTACAGGCCATACGCAGGATAAGGTTACCCTTAATCTAAAATCAGTGGAGTTACGCAAAGCAATAATTGCTATTGAGAAAAAAACAGACTACCGGTTTTTATTTAACGAGCAGCTTCTGACTCACAAGCCCAGAGTTGATGTTACGGCAGTCGAAACGCCGGTGACCGAAGTGCTGGATCACATATTTCAAAATACAGGAATTAGTTACAGGATACTCCAAAACAAATTAGTAGTGTTAAAAGAGAGCTCTGAGGAAGCAAGCCTCGCGAACCTTGTGGATATCCGTGTAACGGGTCATGTTACGTCTGTAGAGGGAGGCGACGCACTGCGCGGAGTTTCTGTCGCTGTAAAAGGGAGCCGCACTGGTACGACGACGGACGTAAGCGGCAATTATGCGATCACTGTCCCTGATAACGCTACTCTCGTGTTTAGTTATGTGGGCTATGAGTCAAAAGAAGTTCCCGTGGCTGGCCAGGCTGTGATCAACGTTTCACTCGCACAGTCAGTAAGGGTCCAGGAACAAGTGGTAGTGATCGGTTATGGAACTGCAAGCAAAAGAGATTTAACTGGTTCTATTGTCAAGGTCAGTGGAAAAGAAGTCGCCGACAAACCCAACACGAACCCAATCGCATCTTTGCAAAGCAAAGTGCCGGGTTTATATATTGTAAATAATGGCACACCGGGCCAGGAGCCTGATATTCGAATTCGCGGTACTGTCAGTATTGGCCAGGTGCATCCGTTGTATGTAGTGGACGGTATTTTCCAGGACAACATTAATTATCTCAACCCAAATGATATCGAATCGATAGAAATTTTGAAAGATCCTTCTTCACTCGCCATCTTTGGCGTGAGGGGTGCAACGGGAGTAATTGCCATCACAACAAAGCGCGCCAGGGCAGGTCAAACAGTTATCAGTTTTAGCACTTCATATGGTTTCAAAAAACTTGTCGATAAAATTAAAATGGCTGATGCAGCGACATTTAAAACACTTTTTGACGAGGAGAATGCAAACAACAACGTAACGAGCCCCGATTATTCAGCTTTGACAGGAAATACTGATTGGATTGATGCTGTTAGCCGCACGGGGCAATTTAGTAACACCAGTTTGAGCATTTCATCCAGCACTGACAGAAATAAATTCCTGTTTGGATTGGGATACATCTATGATGAAGGAATCATCAAGCATGAAAAACTGGAAAAGATCCTGTTTTCATTGAGTGATGAAGTGAAAGTCAATAAGGCAATTAAAGTTGGTGTAAATCTGAACGCTTCAAGGCAACACAACCCCTATGATGCAACCTGGGTGTTAGATGCGGCTAGAAAGGCAATGCCACAAATTTCTGCAGGAACAAAAACATTCAGGGTTAAAGATCCCTATAGTGCTGACAGGTTAGACGTGCCCATATATTCAGAATTGGATGTAGCCCTTCAGAATTCAGGAGATATAAATCCGCTGCTGCAACTGGAGAATACCTGGAACAAAACTATTAGTTATGAATACAGAGCTGTGGGAAGTGTATACGCCGATATAACTTTCTTGAAGAATTTTAATTTCAGGTCAACCTTTTACGCTGATTTTAGTAATGTGGATACCAGGACGTACACTCCTCTTTATTATGGCTATAATCCTTTGAAAGATTCCGCTGAACTCTACAGCACTAAAACAAGCGTTTATGAAAGTAACCAAACATGGCGGAAATATCAACAAGATCATATTCTTACTTACAAGAAACAATTTGGAGATCACAACGTTACGGCAATGGGTGGTTTCACCACTTTTTACTTCGGCACTTTTCAGCAATACGGCACATCAAGCCAGGGAACAGGGCCTACCGATTTACCCATCCCCAATAACAAAAGATTATGGTATTTGAATAATGGATTTGGTCACGTTGCTCAGGACGCTGCCTCCTCCTATCAAAGTGAGAACACGACAGTATCTTACCTGGCCAGGGTTTTGTACAACTATAAAAACAAATACTACATAAATGGTTCTTTCCGCGATGATGGGTCCTCTCGCATTCCGCTTAAAAATCGTTATCAGCAATTCTGGTCTGTAGGTGGTGCCTGGGAATTAAGTCGGGAAGGCTTTATGCAGAACCAGAAATATGTGAATTTCCTGAAATTTAAAGCCTCGGTCGGACAACTGGGCAATCAGAGTACATACGGTCTCAGTGGAGATTATCCTTCGTATCCCGGTCTAAGGGCGGGGTTAGCGGCTCCGTTCGTTGACAGTGTGACTACATCCCTGGTCACGGGAGCTTTGGCAGCTTATAAAGTGAATCCCAACCTGAGATGGGAAACGGTAAATGCAACCGATATAGGAGTGGAGTTGACTGCGTTCGATAATCGCCTCCATTTTGAAGGAACTTACTATTACAAGCTTACCAAGGACATGATGACCTATGTAAATTTACAATCTCTCGGCCAGGATGATCAGCTGGAAAATGGCGGCGAGATCAAGAACTGGGGTGAGGAATTTTCAGCCACCTGGACCCAGAAGGTCAACCAGGACTTAAGTGTTAATATTGGTGG
>VBAQ01000281.1 GCA_005883765.1 Bacteroidota bacterium | reverse complement strand
AAAACATTCAGTGTAGGACCCCCAACGATCAGGCGGTTATGGATTCGAAGAATTTTTGGCATTTATTCCTGAAATATTGAATACGTCGAAACGGTTGTAGCCGGTTGAAGAATTGTAATTGCAGAATCATTAGTTTTGAAAAAAACTGGTTAATCCCAAAAATGGACGCAGCTGCGCACCTGTCAATTTTTGATTTTGTGATCTTGCCCTTTGTGTTAGCGATCGTCTATATGATTGCTTACAGTGTGCGCAATAGACGCTACTCTTACAGAAATCCTTTGAGAAAATATTACATACCAGCTCTGTCGGTAAAAATCTTTGGAGCCGTTTTTATCGGGTTGATCTATGGATATTATTATAAGGGAGGTGATACTTTCTACTATTTTAACCAGGCGCAGGTACTCAACAGCGCTTTCGATGAATCATTTGAAAAATGGGTTAACCTTTTACTTCATATTCCCAGCATTAATGATGGAAGCTATTACGATTATACTTCGCGCATAGAGTGGTACAACGATCCCTCTGCTTACACGGTTGTTTCAATAACTGCCTTTCTGAGTGTCTTTACGCTAAACACCTATTTGCCAACCGCAGTTTTGTTTGCCTTCATTTCTTTTACCGGTGTCTGGGCATTGTTCAAGGCATTTACTTCTTTATACCCAAGCCTTGTCCGCCAAATTGCCATTGCCATCTTATTTATTCCAAGTGTTTTTGTTTGGGGTTCCGGGATCTTTAAAGACACGATTTGCATTTTTGGATTGGGCTGGCTCACCTATGGAAGTTTCCGCTTCCTGGTTCAAAAGGATTTCAGTTTCCGAAATATAGCCTTATCTGTTTTGAGTTTTATCCTCATCGCAAAAGTAAAGTTGTACATATTGCTGGGCTTTGCACCCGCGCTGCTGATGTGGATATTTTTTAATTATTCGCATCGCATCAAAAACAAATCGCAAAAGATCCTGGCCCAGTTTGTTTTTCTTGTCATTGTTGTTGTAGGATTTCTTTTTTTTATGCAAAGTTTTGCAAAAGAATTGGGGAAATACTCTTTGGAAAAAGTTGCAATTACATCTAACGTCACAAGAGGATGGATCTATTATTCGTCAGGCGACGAGGGTTCAGCATACTCCCTTGGAGATTTTAGTCCCACTATCAATGGAATGCTGTCCAAATTTCCGCTTGCTGTAAATGTCACGCTATTCAGACCTTATTTTTGGGAATCAAAAAAGATCATTGTGGCTTTATCTGCGTTGGAAGCCATCTTGTTTTTATTCCTGACGTTAAAAATCTTAATCTCGGTTGGTCCTGCAAAAACCTGGAAGACCATCAGCAACGACCCTACGATACAATTTTGCCTGGTCTTTTCGATCATTTTTGCTTTCGCAGTTGGGATCTCCTCGTACAATTTTGGATCTTTATCCAGGTATAAAATTCCATGCCTTCCATTTTACGCCCTGGGCCTCATATTGATCTACTATAAAAACAAGCCATTGAATAAAAAACTTCTGGGATTTATCGGTCTGTAACTGTACTCAACCGGCAAGGTTCTTATATATCTGGTTGTAATGATCGATCGCTTTTTGAAGGCTGTAATATTCTTCAACTGACGATCTGTTGATCTGTTGATGCGCGTTTTTCAATGACACAGCAAAGTCTGCTGCCGCTTCGAAGGATGAAGTGCTAAAATCTTTCAAAACAAAACCGCCATCACTCATTGAAATGATCTTTTCAACATCGCCGATATCATTGCAAATAACAGGTATACCCATGGATAAAAGTTCGCCCAGCTTTGTGGGCGAGCTTGCCATTTTGGAATAGGCTGGCTTGATAAAACTTACGCCAGCATCACTGGCCTTGATCAAAGTGGGCACGTCGTTCCGTTGGGCATATCGAATAACGAAATTATTTTTTTCCAGCCCCATCTCCTTCAACTTCATATATATTTTTTCCGGGTTCTCGGGAGTAAGAATGAGAAATTTCGCGTTAGTGAATTTTTTCTTGATGGCTTTAAAAAAAAAGAGCATCTCATCCAACAAATACCACGTGCCCAACGAACCGAGGTAGCTCAATACGAATGCGTCCTGATCGATTTGAAGTAATTTTCTCGCCTCGCTTTTTTGCGTTGAGTTTGTTAAACTGAAAAGCTCCATATCTGCCGAACATGGAATTACAGTGATCGGAACGTTATCATACGAAGTCCAGGTTGTGATCTCTTTCTTTGCCGCCTGTGTGAGACTAACGATATGATCCGCATTGCGAATAAAATCGGATTCTTTCTTTTTCCATTTCCTATATGCCTGCCTGTAAAAGGCTGACTTGGAATTCCACAATTGGCCGTCCACTCTCTCATCAACCCAAAAGCCTCTCATATCGAAAAGATATTTTACGCCATATTTCCTTTTCAATTTCATTCCAATATTCGCGGCGAGGTAACTTCTGCAGTGTATAATGTCGAAGTTTTCTTTTTTATGAAGCCTGAAAGCCGTAGCCGTGAGCTTATAGAGATCATAATATTTGGAGATCACCGGCGGCCGGGTATGAAAATTCAAAGCCGTCCATTTGATATGAGCCTTACAACAAATGTCGCTGATGATTTGCTTGTTCTTGACATACCGTTCTTTTTTTTCACAACTCAGGATGCTGATTTGGTGCCCTGATTTTGAAAGCCCGGTGAGATAGGGTAATATCTGCGATTGTCCCAACGGATCAGTTAAGCCGTCATATGTGATGAATAAAGATTTTGCCATGAAACCTATTCTGTCCTGAGATCAGTTACGCTGATTACACTAAGCTTGTCGAGTAAAAACAAGGTCGACCAAAAAAACAGGAAATAAAGATTGAGCCACAAACACAGCCAGTTACTTAAAAAAAAGGATATAAAAATCGAAACCGGGAGCAAAAGCAGGTAGAAATTAAATTTAAAGGATAAGCTGCTCCGTGAAGGTATAACCAGTAATTGCTTACTATCCATGTAGGTAAATGTTCTAAACAGGATGTAAAACAAGATTATCCCCGGGAGCGTAGCGGAAAAAAAAGCAGGAGAAAAAAATATAAATACCGGCGCATAAAAGCGGAAAAAAGCCAGTGAAATGAAAGCGAAGATTTTGATCTCGTTTCTTTTTAAAATGTTATGGAGAAAAAAAACCACCCCGAGGCCGAGATAGAATACCCACCATTCCTGGAGAAAGATAAATCCCTTGAAATAACTTATCGCTATAAAAACGAAAAGACGGATGATGATGCATAAAACGACGATCGTAATACCGGGATCGTAGTCTTTTAAGCGGTGACGTGCATTTTTCTCAAATCGCACAGATATAAAATCATTGGTGATATAACCGATCTCGTAGATCGAAATAAAGGCAAAATACGCCGTAAAAAAATTCAACAATGCCTGCGCAAAGCTAATTCCCGAATATAGCAGCAGTAAAATACCTAAAAGAAATTCGGAATAGCCATGAAAAGAGACAGCAGCCCTGGTGTTTAATCTTGTCTTAATAAAATAACCAAAAGGGATAAAAAAAAATATTTTATCCATGTCCCGGGATATTTTTTATACGGATGATATTAACATCCCGCAATGCGCTCCAGAATTTCTCTTGCCTGTTGTCATAACAAACGGCAAGTTTCTTTTTGGATTTATCCATCAATTCCTTGTCTGAAAAATTATC
>VBAQ01000256.1 GCA_005883765.1 Bacteroidota bacterium | reverse complement strand
GTGTATGAATTTTCGGAATTTATGGTGAAGGTGCTGCAGATTTTTAATGTGGGCGCGAAGCTACAGGCTAAAGCTACTTATCATGATAGTTGCGCGGGTCTTCGCGAATGCAAAATAAAACAAGAGCCAAGAAAACTTCTTGCGAACGTGAAAGGTCTCGAGCTGGTCGAATTGAATGACGTGGAAACGTGTTGTGGTTTTGGTGGAACGTTCGCTGTAAAATTTGAGCCGATATCTATTGCTATGGGAGAACAAAAAGTTGAGAATGCTTTAGCTACAAACGCCGAATATTTAATTTCCACTGACCTGTCCTGCTTGATGCATCTTGATGGCTATATCAAACACAAAGGATACTCATTAAAAACAATGCATATTGCTGATGTATTGGCGAGTGGGTGGTAAGGCCATCGAAAAGCCCATCCCCCACTCATTAAATTGAAAAATATCTTAGTTCGCCTTCCCGAAGGGAAGGAGTGGAAAAAGCCCATCCCGCAGTCATTAAATTGAAAAATATCTTAGTTCGCCTTCTCGAACGGAAGGAGTGGAAATTCTTTCGGCAGAAAAAGTAAGACATTTTCATTAAGCGAGCTTTGTGCGTGGGTGGCCGACGGTCGGGATGGGCTTTACATGGGACCTTACAATCCAGAATAATAATCATAACCCCTCTCAGCCCAGTAGTCAGGAGGGCGATTGTTGGCAAAATACATTGTTCCGATCCGCTTCAGGTGTTTGATGCCATATTTCACCGGGATGATAAGCCGCAGAGGAAAACCCTCTTTTATGGGGAGTGGCTGACCATTTAATTCATAGCACAATATTGTTTGTGGATGAAGGGCACTCGCCATGTCTATCCCAACATAATATGCTTCGTCGGGTGTCATCAGTCCAAGATATTTCATGGAGGCTTCCTCATTCAAACCGTAGGCTTTTATAAAATCAGAAAACCTGACGCCTGCCCAACGCGTCACCTGGTTCCAGCCTTCAATACATTTAAAATTGAAAATGATATCTGTTTTTGGAAGTTTTTTCAAATCATCGAGTGTCAATGTAAGCGTGTCACCACTTTTTTTAATTACATACATTTTCCAGTTTGCCGGATCAAAATCATTACCCATCCCAATGTTTCCATTGGGTCTCACATTTTTAACAACCTCGGAAGCAGGATATGTTTTTGCAAGATGATGATTTGAAAGGATTTTACTGAAGATCGCCTCGTTCGTATTCAATACATTTCGCAGTGGCCGTTGAACACCACCACGTATCCCAGGATCTACGGGTTGGTGTCGTATCCATTTCCAGCTCCAGATGCAAGCACCAAAAAAAACAAAAAGAAAAAAGAAAGAGACAATTGTTTTTTTTACGATGAATTCATCAACGGTTAATTTTTTATTACTTCTGAAAAGGTTCGACACAAAGTTTGCCATGATCATTTCATTTTTATTGAGATTCAGGGACCTCTACTGAATCTTCATCATTTTGTTTTCGCCCGTCTTCAGCGTCTGATGTTTCAACCGAGATTGGCGTCGCTGATACTTCAACTGCGATCGGCATCGGTGACGGTTCCAGCGGCAATGGTTCTTCTTTGATCTTTACAACTTCGAAACCCGTGACCATGGCGCGAAAGTTATTCCAGCCTGCGAAAATTACCTGGATAATATGAATGAGAAAAAATAATACGTAGCCGATCGTCAGGGCGAAATGAATGATCCTTGTCATTTTGTATCCGCCAAATATTGCAATGAGCCAACCCAACTGTATCGGTTTATAGATCCCCAGCCCAGTAAGAATGGAACCGATCCCCATGATGATGATCGCACTGTATGCGATTCGTTGAGCGGCATTGTATTTGTCCTGCGGCGGCTTTGTTTTCCTGATGTGAAGGTCATGGAGTAATACTAACCATGCTTCTCTCCATGATCGCTTATTTGGAAGTAAATATCTCCACTCACCTGAAAAAATGGTGTAAAGCACATACAGGATACCATTGAAAAAAAACAACCACATAAAAACAAAATGGTACGCCATTCCCTCAGCCAATCGAAATGGAATATGAAATATATCATAAAAAGACTGGGGAAAAAATTTGACGAGGGTTTTATCGCCGAAACCTACTTTATAAACGTCATTTGCCCAGTAGATCAGCAAGCCGCTCCAGATCATGACTCCTAAAACCGGAAAATTTATCCAATGAAACCAACGGATGGCCAGGGGATGTTTTTTTACGATTTTCTTCATCGTTTTATTATACGATTCTTTAAGTCCTTAAGGATTCAAAAGATACAAATAAAAAGCCGGCCTCCAAAAATGGAATGCCGGCTGGTTTGCCCTGCACATACGAACTATTTAGAAATGGTTTTTGACTTCATTGTTACCGGTATATACGGCAACCAGGTTTTTTCAGATTGGCTGGTTCAAAAATGAAAGCGATCCCAGGGATCGCTGTGCATGCCTTGGAAAGGATTAACTATTCTTCAAATTATTTTGGCATAACAACATGGTCGATAACATGGATAACGCCATTACTTTGATACACGTTTTTGATCGTAACTGTTGCCCAGCCGCCTTTTTCATCTTTCAAAACAATTTTATTTCCTTTCATGCTTACCCATAATTTACCACCGGAAACTGTTGTCAATTCTGCTGTGCCATTTCCGGCTTTGATCTTTTCGGCAATGGCTCTGCTATCCCAACTGCCAGCGATAACGTGGTAAGTGAGGATTTTTGTGAGCATAGCCTTATTTTCCGGTTTGAGTAAGGTTTCCACAGTGCCTTTTGGAAGCATATCGAAAGCGGCATTGGTAGGAGCAAATACGGTAAAGGGACCAGCACCTTGCAGGGTTTCAACCAGGCCGGCAGCTTTTACAGCAGCAACTAGTGTTGTGTGGTCTTTTGAATTCATTGCGTTTTCAATGATATTCTTTGAAGGGTACATGGCTGCACCACCCACAGCAACCGTTTTTTCTGTTGCCATTTTACCCTGGCCAAAGGATGCATTGATAACAAATAGCGTAATGAATAAGAGTGCGAACGATTTTATCTGTTTCATAAAATGTTTTTAAGAAATTTTTGTTTTAATTTTTCCCGAAGAATTCGGGATGATTTTGTTTCAACGATAGCTGATGTATGCACACAACGAATACAAATACGAATGATGAAAAAGTATAGATTTGATTTTAAAAATTTTATTTCAGATTTCAGATTTCAGAATTTAGATTTGGTGTGGAATAAAAAACTCAGAAATCGGAAATCTAAAATCTAAAATATGTCGTACTGGTTGGTGAAATCAGAACCTTCCGCATACGGTTGGGAACAGTTGGAAAAAGATAAACGGACCGACTGGACAGGTGTACGCAATTTTGCTGCGCGCA
>VBAQ01000260.1 GCA_005883765.1 Bacteroidota bacterium | reverse complement strand
TTTAATCTCGCAAATGAGTAAGAAATCCGCCATGAGCTTATCGAAGGGTAATCTATCCCTGTTTTATAAAGTAATGCTGATGAATATTTGTACTCATCCGAATAAGAGCATAATCCCATGTTGCCGTTGGCAGATGTTGCTGTTGGTAGCCCCCATCTTTGTACTTTTCGCATTGAAATAAAAGTATCGAACTTTATCCTGTTCAGTATTGCGTTGTTGGTCAGACCC
>VBAQ01000259.1 GCA_005883765.1 Bacteroidota bacterium | reverse complement strand
TAGTTGCACAGTCTATGGCTATTCGACCGATACACAACTCGTCCTTTTAAGAAAAGGCACGAATGAATTAATTTGTCTTGCAGACGATCCTAGAGTACCCAATTTTTCTGTGGCTTGTTATGTCAAGGACCTGGAACCCTTTATGCAAAGGGGACGTGAACTGAGAAAGCAGGGCATAAAAGATAAACAGTTATTTGATGAACGAGAGAAAGAAGTAAAGGCAGGCACCCTGCAAATGCCCAAACAACCTGCAGCATTGTATGTTTATACTGCAAAAGACGAAGATTTTAATCCTGCAACCGGTGAAGTAAAGAATGGCTATTTACGTTATGTAATTTATATTCCTTATGCAACTGCGGCAAGCACAGGTTTGCCGGAAAAACCATCCGCCGGCGGCATGCCATGGATCATGAATCCGGGAACACACGGGGCGCATATTATGATCAATCCGTAAAAAGCTCACTTCATTCAGTGCAGGTTCCGCGTTACAACAGAGGTGCCTAATCGTAATTCAAAAGGTTGGTACATAATATTTTTTGCCTTTGTTGGTGTCTGTCTGCCGGCAGGCAGGTTGCGCCAAGGCATGCAGCGTAGCGTCACCAACAAAGTTGCTCAATAGACTTGCCGAGCGTACAACTGAGTCCTCACGGCGCTTACAGTCGGACAGCAATAACAGATTCAACTATGCTGCACAGAATTACCGAACGATGAAAGCCTGCCTGTCGGCAGACAGGGATTGCGACGCAACAGACGATGCCATGAAATCCTGAAGTTGGTATCATGAAATTTTCCCCATGTCGCTGTTCGTCGCCCCCGATGTATCGGGATAAACTCTGACCAACAGCAAAAATGAAAGTGTTAGATGTCAGCATAATGTTTTAAAATGTCGAAACTGTTTTCTCTGTTGTAATAAAATTTAGCTGAGCTGTATAAATAATCGCAAGGATGAGTGGCCAAATCTCGTGGTTCTTGAGTAATGAATTATTGGTTCTTGAGTAATGAATTATTTTGCTTTGGCTATTTTCTTTGGGAGACCAACAGACTTTAGAAGGTTTTTTGCTTCATTTGCCTTTTTTACAAAAAAGGGATGCTTTTCGTAGTTACCCACTTTTGGATCAACTACAGCAATCGTTTTTTTCTTCGACCCTTTTTTATTTTTTGTTCCAGGCATAATGCAAATTTAATTTATTTACGGCGAACGAGAAAGGCGTCATAATCTTTTCCAGCTTCAAATAATTTCCATTCTTCATTAATCAAGCCATATACTTCAAACTCAGTGTTAATTTCCTGCCAGTTATTGGAAATTCCCATTCGATACAGTCGATTTCTTGAGTGGGTTCTGCCTTTGGCAACAATCCATACACCTGGATACTGAAAACTAAAATCGTAAACCGTTGCAGCAACTGTTGCCAAAACTTTCCTGCTGTCATCGTTATTTGTCACTACTGTATCACTGATATCACCTGTTTTTTCATCTAAATCACCGAAAGCCAGGTTGAATGCATTTGCGCTGATCTGACTAAAGCGAACAACTTTCTTAATATTCCCTCGGGGTCCTTCACTGATAAATTCGTAATCGAGAAAGCTATCGTTGGTTCTGTATATGTAATGAGGCAAGCGCATGGACTGATATAAAGATAAGTGAAGCCCAGTTTCACATCCGTCCCGAGTCGTCACAGCCCCTTATTGCAGTTGATCGTCCCCGACGTTGAGGTCGGGGCAGGCCCGACGCCCTGACGCTAACGGTCAGGGTTAGAAACTCCGGTCGGGATAAACTCTGACCAACAGCAAAGATTGAAGGTGTCAGATGTCAGCATAATGCTTTAAAATGTCAAAACTGTTTTCTCTGTTGTAATAAAATTTAGCTGAACTATACAAATAGTCACAAGGCTGAGAAGCTAAATCCATGTTGCTGTTGGTAAAGTTGCTATTGGTCGTCCCGACGCTGTGGTCGGGACAAGCCCGACGTCCTGACGCTAAAGGTCAGGATTGTGATGCACGGTCGGGATGCCGCGAATCTTTAGTGCTACTCCGCTTCGCTGCGTAGACCCGATGGCTATCGGGTGGGTGCGGCACAAGCGAAACCGGCTAAGAAACAAAAAACAGCAGCTGATTATAACAGGAATCCTGTAGCACAGGTTGCGGCAATGTAGAAGCTGTTGTCACTTTCTTTGTCTTGAAACAAAGAAAGTAACCAAAGAAAATTCAAGGCAAAATCCCGCACGTGCGGGACTCCGCTCGTTTTGCCATAGCTCACGCACAAGTTATCGAGCTACACGTACATATCATTCCCTTGTTATAGTTACTTTCTCTCCATGCGTTCGCTAACTTCACATTGGAACAAGTTGCTAATTGAATGGGCTGCGGCTCGCACATTCTGAAGGCGCTGGAACATTCCCTTAGTCCGTTTTCAGTGCCCGGCATTCTATCGCTTCACATTAGGATACGCTCGAAGAGTGTGTTTAGTCACTCGCTCGGCATAGGGTCTTCAACAGAAATGACTCGTACCGTCTTGCTAGTTGTTCAACCGAAAGTGTTCGATTTAGTTCAGTTTCTAAACGCCGATTTTGGCCGGGGAAATGTTCCCGAGAGAAAATGCAGCGCATCAAAATCGGCTTGAACTTTGGGCTCCACCTTTTCTTTCAAGAGAAAAGGTGGAACAGGAGTTACCGATTCGGCAACGCTATCATAGAAATGCTTAGTAGCGGGACAGGCGTATCCGGAGCTGCGGTCGGGATGCTAGGAATTTGCAGTGCTACTCCGCTTCGCTCCGTAGACCCGATAGCTATCGGGTTGGTGCAGCACAAGTGAGTACCCTTCGACAATGCTTCGACAGGCTCAGCATGACATTGCTCAGGGTAAACTGCGACGCAATTGCTCAGTGATGAACTGAACCTTGAACACTTCACTTCGTTCAGTGCAGGGCTCCGCTCGCAATAGAAGCTTAATAGAAATCCAAAAGCTGGTAACCAAAAATTATCACATCCGCCCTGGCTCACCGGTCCTTGAGTTGAACAAGCACGGCACAAGTTCTTGCAGGCACTCTTATTTTTGCAGGTAACAGAACTGTCGTATCCTTTTTGAATGGAATACAGAGTTCTGCTTTTCCACCCTGGTCGCCCTCAATATTCACTTCCGCATCATCTTCTTCATTACCAAAGTTAACTACCACAACTGCCTTTCTTGTTTTATCATTCATGGGTTCAAAAACAGAATATCTTGAATTTTCTCCGCATTGTACGGTTGCCCCGATGGTGTCCATAAACCGTCCGGTAAACAAAATGTCTGCATGTTTTTTTCGAATTCGGATCAATTCTGCAACATAGTTTGATAAAGGCCGGGTTACAGCGTCATCAAGGGAAGCACTATAATGCCGGGGAGCCATGGCCCATACGAGGCCGTATCGCATGCCGTTATTCATGATGTTAAAATCAAAAGGACTTTCTGCAAATATGGTGGACGTCCATTCGGGAAAAGTATACTTTAACGCAGGATGCATATCTATGTCGTTCATGCGGAGATAGGATACATCCACATATTGAAAGGCGCGATCCCAAATGAGTTCCGATGCGATAGACAATTGCGGATCAATTTTTCTTCCTTCGGTCAAAACCTGCCCTAACATATCAAAAACAGCCTGTGACATAGCTCTGTCGGGACTTAGCGCAAGCAATCGATTAAAGTCGAAATCAATAGAAGTCGTTTTGTCAAATTGAAAGCCATCGGCCCCGGATTTTACCAGGTCAAGAAAATAATTCATCAACAGTCTGTTTACTTCCGGATACGATGGCGTGATTTGTGTCATGTTATGCCTGGTAATTCCAATGCGTGCACTGATCGTTCCTTCACCCCATCCTGAAAGCATCAGATCATCAGCCCAACGTCCTTTTGTTTCATATTTTTTAAGTTTGTTGCGGTAGAGTGGAATATCTGTATCAACCCATTGAATGTTTGCAAAGATGAGCGGATGTACTCCTAAATTTTTTATACCGGTCAATGCATTCTTAAAATCTTCTTTTGTTCCGAGTCTTTTATCCGGTTCGTATTCGGGATATCCGCGATCGATCCCACCTTTATCCCAACCCAGAATTTCGAATGTTGTTACTCCATATTTTTTTGCGTCAGCAGCAAGCTTAGGCAAATCATTGAACTTATAATTAATGAAGTCCTCACTATTGGACAAAATAATACTTTGCCATGCCATCTCGCTACGAAGCCATGTAGGCTGGCGCTTTACTTTATAATACTTGTCGAACCATTGACGGTAAATATGAGATCCCTCATGCCAGTCACCGGGGTGTAATTGAAGTACAACAGGGGCTGCAGAAAAAATTCCTTTTTTTGTATACGGCATATTCATCCACCCCATCGTAAGTCCGATAGGCGTCCCCATAGGCACATCTTTTTCTGTCGGCCAGTTATCACCTATCACATTTCCTCTTTCAGAAGGGCGTAATTCGTAATACAAAGCTGTCTTTCGAATTATAGTATCCTGTTGCGCATAATACATCCCGATATTTTCTTTGGTGTTGAAGACTTCCATCCAACTCATGCTCATGCTCCAACTCGGGTAAGTAATCGCCGCAGCTGAATAGTTGATGCCAAGATTACCACCACCGTAGCCACCGCCTGTAAAACGTGTGAACATCTCTCCATCATTATTCACGGTTCCGCCGGGAACCAATGTGCGGGTATCGGAACGACTTCGCAGACCCTTGAGACCACCAATAATACCATAATAGACTTCCGCCAGCGGCTGATCCGTAGTGTTATTAACTGTAATAGAAAATAACAATTGCCCGTTTTTACTTTCTATTTTATAATCGACTTTTATATTGAGGGTTTGACGCTCATTTACCAACTTATTGTAGTGACAGATAATCCCATTTTCTATTTTTTCAAAACGAGCTTTTTGATTCGTACTGAGAAAATAATTGGCTTCGTAATTGGGCAATGGCAACAGGATTCGAAAATTTTCTCCCAGCCGACTTTCTTTGATTATTTCCTCGTCGGGATTTTTCCAGTGCAATCCTACAAGATTACCATTGGTTTTATCAAGGTGCAAAACACACACATCAGTTGTTACTTCCATAGTCTGCTGTGCGAATACCGCTTTAACAAATAACAGGGTAATAAACAGGCCTATGGGTTTTTTCATGGGCGTTTTCATCTTCATACTTTTTCAATGTGAATAATGTTGCAATCATATGGATACAACCAGACTACTTTGCATTCAAATTCTTTCCTGCTACAAAACCAGCATGCATCAAAAATTACTACAAATTTGGAAATCCATGTTACTGC
>VBAQ01000258.1 GCA_005883765.1 Bacteroidota bacterium | reverse complement strand
TTCAGACCTTATTTTGATGAGACCGGTATTGCATTACCTGGGAAACCTGCGCCATTTAAATCAAGATTCGAAAACCAGGTTCAGGTAATACTGGATATTCACCCCAAAGTATTCAGCTTTGTGTTCGGTATACCGTCCGCTGATGTATTGGAGCAATGCCGCAAGTTGGGTATTAAGACTATTGGTGCGGCTACAACCCTGGACGAGGCTCTTGCATTGGAAGCCGCCGGTGTGGATATGATAATTGCTTCCGGTTTTGAAGCCGGTGGTCATCGTCCTTCATTTTTATCTTCTGCAGAGCAATCAATCACCGGGACATTTGTGTTACTTCAATTAATTAAAGAAAAGGTGAAGACGCCGGTCATTGCAGCAGGTGGTATTGCAAACGGACGGGGCATTGCAGCGGCACTTACATTAGGAGCGGATGCTGTACAGGTGGGCACTGCTTTTTTAGCATGTGATGAATCGGGTGCATTGCCTGTGCACAGGCGCGTGTTATTTTCTGATGCCGCTAAATACACTACCCTGTCACGTGCATTTACAGGCAGATTGGGTCGCGGTGTCACAAGCCGTCTTGCGAAAGATATTGAAGGAAAAGAAAAACAATTTTTGCCGTTCCCATTACAAACCACTTTTATATCATCACTAAGAAAAGCTGCGCTTGATCAGCAGAAATGGGATATGATCCACTTCTGGAGCGGGCAAATCGCACCCATTCTTAAACACACCAAAGCATCAGTGTTAATGCAATCATTGATTGACGAAACATCTAAAATTATAAAGTCATGAACAATTCAAAAGTCTGGTATATTACAGGCAGCTCCCAGGGATTGGGGCTGACCCTTGTAAAAAAGTTACTGGAAAATGGTTATCGGGTTGCTGCAACTTCACGCAATGCACAGGCATTAAAAGAAGCTGCCGGTGTTATCGATACCAAACGTTTTCTTCCACTTGCAGTTGATTTGAACAACGTGGATTCCATTGATAAATCCATTCAGCAAACACTCGCCGCGTTTGGACGCATTGACGTCGTTGTTAATAATGCTGGTTATGGTATGGCAGGAACAGTGGAAGAAATTACCGAACAGAAGATCAGGAATATTTTTGATGTCAACGTAATGGCTGCTATCGATGTCGTTAAAAGTGTCTTACCAGTCATGCGTAAACAAAGATCAGGATACATTATCAATATTGGTTCAGTAGCTGGATTTGCAGGAGCACCGGGTTGGTCTGTTTACTCAGCGACTAAAGCAGCACTTGCCGCATTTACTGAAGTGCTCTCTTTAGACGTTAAAGAATTTGGTATTAGAGTAACTGTTGTAGAACCATCCGGTTTTCGTACCGGATTTCTCACCAAAGATTCATTGGCTTACACCGAAAGCAAGATTGCCGGTTACCAGGCAGTAAAAGAAACACAAAAGCACTATTTAGCAGGCGATGGCAAACAACCGGGTGATCCGGAAAAAGCTGCAGAAATTTTTATAGAGCTCGCCAAAAATGAACAACCACCGCTTCACCTGTACTTAGGTGAAGATGCTTATAACCGTGCTTCCGGAAAATTGGCAGCTATGACCTCAGAGCTGGAGAAATGGAAGCTTACATCGATTTCAGCAGACTATAAATAATTACGTTAGTGAAATCACAGGATGTCGAAAAGATTGAACGTGGTAATAAAATAATTTGAAATGAAACACCAATTTGAAACAACCAATACAGTTCCCGGCAGCGATGCCTCCGACCTATCGGAGAACGGCAAAATTGTTTCTTCTTTTAAAAACTTCTTTCAACGGGATCATGTTTTTTTAATCTGGAATGCTGCGTATAGCTTCATCTGAGATAAATAAAGTCAAGCCTTTTAATGCGATCTCTTCTGCTGTTGCATATACAAATAAAGATCTTCGTAAGTTAAGCTTGATGGCAAGTATCGATAAGAAATTTTCATTTCATTCGGCTCGACATAGTTGGGACGTAAGATCATTACAGAAAGGAATGCGTATAGAATATGTATCAAAGCTAATGGGACATGCATCTGTCAAGCAAACAGAAGTGTCTGTACAAATCTTGAACGAAGAATTGGATAAAGCGATGGAGATTTTCAATGAAATGAAAAATTGAAATTACTTTCGATATTTTACCTATGTTGTACCCGAAAAGAAAAACGCTTTGCAGGCTTCTTACGAGCAAAGCGTTATACAAATTTTCTGTGATCCCGCTGGGACTCGAACCCAGGGCCCCAACATTAAAAGTGTTGTGCTCTACCAACTGAGCTACGAGATCAAATTGCCCGTTTTTTAAACGGATTGCAAAAATAACACCTCGCTATCTACACTCCAAAAGTTTTTCGCTCTTAGACCGTCGAGTCGTTTTGAATTGTGCTCACAGATTTACCGCGCCTGCATCTGCGCATTTTGATTTAGGTTTGCCCATGAATTGAGTTCCATGTCGAACTATTTTAACAATAAAGTTGTTGCGGTAACCGGTGGCAGCGAAGGCATTGGCAAGGCTTTGGTCGAATCGTTATTGAAATCAGGAGCTAAAATTGCAACTTGTGGGCGCAATCACGATAAATTGTACAAGTTACAAACTGATTTTGCTTCGTTTCCATTACACACAACAGTGACCGATGTCAGCAATGAGAATGATTGCCGTCGCTTTATTGAGTCAACGATAAAGGTTTTTGGTGGCATTGACATCCTGATCAACAATGCCGGAATTTCCATGCGTGCAGAATTGAAAGAAGCTTCTGTCGATGTTATAAGAAAAGTAATGGATATTAATTTTTTTGGAGCTGTTTATTGCACGCACTTCGCTTTGAATTCACTGATCGAGCGAAAGGGGACAGTCGTCGGCATATCTTCTATTGCAGGGTACAGGGGTTTGCCGGGCCGCAGTGGCTATTCCGCTTCGAAATTTGCACTCCAGGGCTGGCTAGAAGCGATCAGGACTGAATTGCTCGATAGCGGAGTGCATGTGATGTGGGTATGTCCCGGTTTCACGACATCGAATATTCGAAATGCCGCCCTGAACAAAAAGGGTGAATCACAGGGAGAAAGTCCGATGGACGAGGGCAAAATGATGTCGGCGGAAGAATGTGCCAGAATTATTTTGCGGGCCATTGAAAAGAAAAAACGAACTGTAGTAATGACATTTACGGGAAAGAGAGCTGTATTCGTCAACAAATTCTTTCCTGGGCTTGCAGATAAAATGACAAGAAGGTTTTTTTACAAAGAAGGAAAACTGGTGAAATGAGTGAAATTCAAAATTCAAAAATCAAAATTAAAAACACAATCACGGTGTATCAGCCCCAACTTTGACTTTTTACTTTTGACTTTTGAATTTTTAATTTGAAACCATGCCATTACTAACTCTTACATCTGACATCGGTAACCAGGATTACCTTGTAGCGGCGGTAAAGGCACAACTAATAAAAGCAAACCCGGATTTTCAGCTCATCGATATCTCACACAACATTCCACCCTTCAACTATCCCCAGGCGGCATACGTTTGCCGCAATGCTATCAGGAGCTTTCCTTCTTATACGTATCATCTCATACTTGTAAATTTATTTGATTCGAAGCCCGAGCAATTATTGCTGGCTTTTCATAAAGAACACTATTATTTATGTGCGGACAATGGGTTGTTAACAATGATCCTCGAAGAAAAACCTGAATTGATCATCGGCCTTCCGCTAGATAAAACAGTTATTAAAAACACGCTCTACTGCACTGAGGTAATGGCCCAGGCGGTAAACCAACTGGGAAACGGAGAGTCGATTCAAAATATTGGCATAGCCGATGTGCAATACCTTGAAAAAAATCCTTTGCGACCCATGTTCAGCGATAACTGGATAGAAGGACAGATCATTTTCATTGATAACTTTGAGAATGTCATTGTCAATATCACCCGTGCTCAATTTGAAGAACAACGCAAAGGCCGCCATTTCAGGATCGTTTTTAAAAGAGATGAGGTGATCGAAAGCATCAGTGAATCTTACGCCGACGTAGCGGAGGGAGAAAAGCTGGCGCTCTTTAACAGCGCAGGTTACCTTGAAATCGCCATCAATAAAGGCAACGCCGCCGGATTGTTCGGATTAAAAGGTTTTTCGGAAAAAGCAAAACAGGTTTCATCTATCATGCAGAATCAGCTTTTCTATCAGACAGTCAGAGTATATTTTGAGTAATGAGTGATCACTAATGAATAATGAGTAATTAAAATTATCCTATACGTTTTTGCAATTAGCCCACACTAAAACCCCAGTTTTCCAGGAA
>VBAQ01000257.1 GCA_005883765.1 Bacteroidota bacterium | reverse complement strand
TTTCCATGGTGGAATGGAAATGTTGTTCCTGATACACTGAACGCCCCGGGTAACAATTTTGTAACGAACCAGTACTATATTGATTTCTGTGCACGCAATGGACTGGAATATCATTCCGTTGTTGAGTATGGCTTGCACCAATGGTATAGAGATGATGGTGTAAATTTTCAACCAGGTCCTCACGCGGATGTAACAACGCCGGTACCTGGCCTCGATATGAAGGAGATTTGTGATTACGCAAAACAACATGGAGTAGACATACGGGTATGGGTCCATTGGGCCGCGTTGTATCCAAAACTGGATACGGCCTTTGCTTTGTTTGAGCAATGGGGCCTCAAGGGAATGATGGTAGATTTCATGGATCGTGATGACCAGGAAATGGTGAACATCCAAACGGAGATCGTGCAGAAAGCAGCTGCGCATCATTTGCATATACAATTTCATGGCGCATACAAACCGACCGGCCTAAGCAGAACATGGCCAAATGAATTTACAAGAGAAGGCACCTTGAATTACGAAGTAAATAAATGGGACAAGCGAATCACCCCCGATCATGATCTCAATATTGTTTTTACACGCGTGCTGGCTGGTCCTACGGATTATCATCTCGGCGGTTTTCGCGCAGTTCCTGATTCGGTGTTCAAAGTTCAATATACGAGGCCCTTGATGCTTGGAACGCGCTGCCACATGCTAGCAATGTACGTTGTGTTGGAAAATCCTTTGGGAATGGTCTGTGACTATCCAGCTGCTTACGAAGGACAACCCGGTTTTGATTTCATCAAAGAAGTTCCTACCACCTGGGATGAAACAAAAGTGATCGATGCACGCGTTGGGGAATACATTGTCATCGCAAGAAAAAAAGGGAATGAGTGGTACGGGGGCGCTATTACGAATCATTCAACAAGAGTGCTCAATATTCCACTTAATTTTTTAGAGAACGGAAAATATGTAGCAGAAATTTATTCCGATGCTGAAGATGTAAATGTAGAACCCAACCATTTGAAAAAGGAGAGCAGGAGTGTTTCTAATCAAGATATCTTGTCCGTTCACTTAGCTGCAGGTGGAGGGATGGTGGTGAGAATTATGAAACAAAAATGAATCACGTGCTTTGATCAAAAGAGTTTTTTACTGAAACAGCAAGAAATGTCAAACGAAGAAAATACAGCGTTTCTCTCTCACGTCGAGCCTGTGCTTCCTGTGGAGGATGTATTAAAAACAGTAGAGTATTGGCATGGTGTATTGGGCTTTAAAGATAAATGGACCTGGGGCGAACCGCCCAATCACGGAGGCGTTGCCTGGCAGGGAGTGTTCGTCCAGTTTTCTTATAATCCAAAACTCGCATCAGCCTCTAAGGGCAATTCCATTTTTATTAGAGTGAAAAATTTAGAGAACCTGTATCATTTCCATCAGCAGAAAAATGCAGAGATCGTCGAGCCACTGGAAAATAAACCATGGGGAATGGCTGGCTACACGGTGCGGGAAAATAATGGCTATTACGTGATCTTTGCGGGTGCATTAATTTCCAAAAGAGAAAAAACTGAAACACGGAAGCCAGTGGCCGTGAACATTATTCCAAGAATTCCAACGGCAAAAGAATATCTGGATTTGGTTGTGGCTGTCGGTTGGGACAAGAATTCGAACACGTCGATGGTCGAGAAAACTTTGGCCGCCCCCGTGTACGCCGTTGTTGCAGAAGATAAAACAAATAACGTGATCGGCTCGGCATTTTTACTCAGTGACCAGGCTAGCTTCTACTATGTAAAAGATGTAATGGTTCATCCTGCCTGGCAGAGTAAAGGTATTGGGTCGATGTTAATGAGAGAGATCACCCACTGGCTGGACCTGAATGCGCCCGACAATGCCTATGTGGTATTATTTACGCCGGAAAACCTTGCCGCCTTCTATAAGCATTTTGATTTTACCCCGGCCTTTGGAATGACGAGGCGCATACAGCGAAGGTGAGTGGTGAGTTGTGTCCGCAAGGACTCCATTGGAGAGTCGTGAATCGGAGACGAAATGCGGGACGAACATTCACAATTGACAATTGACAATTGACAATTCACAACATGATCAACGTAATCAAAACCAATTCAGAAAATCCAGACTTTCAAAATTTGGTTAAGCTGCTTGATAAAGACCTCGACATAAGATACGGAGACAAGCAAGAATTTTATTCTCAATTTAATAAACTGAACAGCATTCATCATGTAATTGTGGCTTACCAAAATGAAATTGCTGTGGCGTGCGGAGCAATTAAGAAATATTCAGACGATGCAGTCGAGATCAAGCGAATGTTTGTGCACCCTCAACACCGCGGCAAAGGGCTGGGCAAACTGGTATTGGTCTCACTGGAAAATTGGGCCAGGGAACTGAATTATTCATATTGTGTGCTGGAGTCAGGCAATAAACAACCAGAAGCAGTTTCCTTGTACAGCCAGTCAGGATACCTGGTTATTCCAAATTACGGACAATACGAAAATGATGAGAACAGTATTTGCATGAAAAAGCAAATCACTCATGAGTAAAGACCTTGATCAAATCGCCAAAAAGATCCACGCAGAAGCGGATGAACTCCTGGATCAAACAGGACTTCTAAAAATTCTTGAGAAGTATGGCATTGTACATGTAACCGGAAGCTATTCGCTTGGGCTGATGACGTGGAGAGATCTCGACATTTACCTTGAGAACAGCGCGACAACTGAAAATGATTTTTTCCACCTCGGCAGGGATATCGTCAATTTACTTCGTCCTGCAAAGATGAGTTTTAGAAATGAGCGGATTTCGAAAACCCCTGGTTTACCCATTGGGCTCTACTGGGGAATTTATCTAGGTGATGAAAGAAAAGGAGCGTGGAAAATCGATGTTTGGGCTCTCGATAAGAAAGAATGCAAAAGGCGACTGGAATTTTGCGATGATCTTGGCAAAAAAATTTCTCCTGATTCAAGAATGAAAATACTGGAAATAAAATCACAATGCTGGACTGACCCGCAGTACAGGAAATATTATACGAGTAATGATATCTATACGGCTGTTCTTGGGAACCATGCACACGATGTTGAAAGCTTTAGAATTTATTTACAGAACAAGCTATCAATATAAATTAGTGCTGTAAGCTCTCAAGCATATCCTTCGTCATCGCGGAAAGGCCATACTCTTCTTTCCAGCCCCAATCTTTTCTTGCCACTGAATCGTCAATGCTCTGCGGCCAGGTTTTGGCAATTGCCTGGCGATAGTCAGGTTTGTATTCTATCTTAAACTCCGGGATGTGTTTTTTTATCTCTGCAGCAATTTCTTTAGGAGCAAAGCTCATGGCCGAAAGATTATAGGACGTCCGGATGGAAATCTTATCTGCAGGCGCTTCCATTAATTCAACCGTGGCGCGAATCGCATCTGGCATGTACATCATGGGCAGGTACATATTCTCTTCGAGGAAACAGGTAAATTTTTTTTCCTCGATCGCTTCATAAAAAATTTCCACGGCATAATCCGTAGTTCCACCCCCAGGCGCTGATTTATAACTGATCAATCCCGGGTAACGAAGGCTTCGGATATCAACTCCATATTTTAGATGATAATAATTGCACCAGAATTCACCGGCATATTTACTGATGCCATACACAGTGGTCGGTTCAATGATCGTTTGCTGGGGGCAATTTTGTTTAGGTGAAGTGGGTCCAAATACCGCGATAGAACTGGGCCAATAGACCTTGGCAAGTTTTTCTTCTTTTGCGATCTCAAGTACATTAATAAGACTCTGCATGTTCAAATGCCAGGCGAGGTTTGGATTTTTTTCTCCAGTGGC
>VBAQ01000077.1:45854-48405 GCA_005883765.1 Bacteroidota bacterium | reverse complement strand
TTTACCTCGCTGATCCTTGCCTCCAACGCATCCTGCCACCATATGTTGAATTGTTTTACCGGGTCTGATTCAACTTCGGACTCGATCAAAGATTTCTGCGAGTATTCTTTCCTGATCTCGGCGACCTTGTCGTTCATAATAATTTTTTGCAAGGCAAAAATACTGCAATTCAAAACAGCCGTGTGTGCTTATTAAGTCTTTGAAGTCTGGGTAGAGCCAACTGCGGATCGTTGGAGTGAAGAGGTTGAATGCAATCGCAAACTTTTCTGGGAAATCAAGTTTTTTTCGTGCAGGAATCAGCGAGAAGAAAATATTAATTGTGATCGAAACTCTTAAATTCAACCCCTGTTGGGGTTGTTAGATACCCCTGGTTTTACTTCAAGTGAGTTTCACCTCACTGTTATTAAGGTTAAAGTCCTTCGGACTTTCGCACGCGCCAGAGCTGGAGGTAAAATGTTTACTGATCGACCTGGCGTTTTAACGACTCGTTCTCTTCTGAAACAACATGCAGCATGCTTTCCAGTTCGCCAATACGTCTTAATTGATGCTCCAGTTTTTTATTGGCATCGGCCACTACTTGCAGATCGCTGTTTAATTCTTCAAGGTAACTGACCCTTTTTTGCAATTGCTGGCGTTGAAAATTCGCTTCGCGAAATTTATCTTCTGCTTCATTCAGCTGCAAAGTGACTTGTTGATTATCTACCGTCAGCGCCTGGAGCTTTGCTTTGTACTCTTCACTTTCGCGGGACACCTTATGATAAGCTTCTTTCAAGTCCTCGTATTCAAGACTCACCATTTTGCTTGAAGATAGCTGTGCTTCCAGTTTTTGCATTTTGCTTTGGAGTGTGTTGAATTCACTGTAGGCACTGTCAAGCATAGAAGTCATTTCCCTGGTAAGATTTTCTTTTTGCCTGATATTATTGATTTCTGCTTCTTTTTGACCAAGCAAATGCTTTAGGTCCTTCACCTGGCCCATCAACTCCTCATTTTCATCTTCGATCAGCTTTTGTTTTTCCTCATTTTCCTTCACCACCTCAAGGTTCTCCAGCAACTGGTTGATCTTTTCATTATGTTCCAGCAAACCGGCCTGGGCGAGCCGCAATTGCTCAATATAGTTTGGCTTGCTTTCGGTTGATTCCGTTTTTTGCAGCGATCCCAATTCAGACTGTATTCGCTTTTGCTGTCTTCTCAGCTCTTCAACTTCTATTTGGTAAATATGACTGTTCTCCTCAGCCTCGGAAAGCCTGCTTTTTAGTTCCGATACTTCCTTGTCCTTTACTTCTACTTCATTAAAATATTTCAGCTTCCAATCGTCAACGTTTTTTTTGATCTTGTCAGTTTCTATGGTAGAACCTTTAAGATTTCGCCGGCTGGTTATAAAAAAGTGGATGACGATGCCCAGGGAGACCGCACAAAAAAACAACACGCTGACTTCTACGATGGATAAATTTAGCGTCATTGGGTTGGAGAGGATTCAGTAAAACTACGGTAAACTATGAAAAAACTACGAGTTGCTAAAATACGGCGTTGACAAGTTATACACAGGAAGAAGAATTATCCGGCGACGATCGTCCCTACTTTTTCACCGGTTACCACGCGGCGAAGATTGCCGGGTTTATTCATATCAAAAACAACAATGGGAAGATCATTTTCCATGCAGAGCGTAAATGCTGTCATATCCATCACCCGAAGATTTTTTGAGATACACTCATTAAAACTGATCTGGTCATACTTTGCGGCTTTGGGATTTTTCTCCGGGTCTTCGGAATAAATTCCATCTACCCTGGTGCCTTTCAGGATCACGTCGGCTTTAATTTCTA
The DNA here is from genome assembly GCA_005883765.1 of Bacteroidota bacterium. Lineage (GTDB taxonomy): Bacteria > Bacteroidota > Bacteroidia > Chitinophagales > Chitinophagaceae > VBAU01. The sequence continues at coordinate 46,585 of VBAQ01000077.1, read as the reverse complement.
TGGCTCGTAACACGCCGGCTGTGTCTGTAGTAAAATAAGGATTGCCTGTGCCTGCGCCAAATATCACCACTCTTCCTTTCTCAACATGTCGTATCGCACGCCGACGAATGTAAGGCTCGGCGATCTGCTCCATTTTTATGGCACTCTGCAATCGTGTGTACACGCCTACTTTCTCCAGCCCCGCCTGTAGAGCCATTCCGTTGATGACAGTTGCAAGCATGCCCATGTAATCACCATGAGCTCTCTCGATCCCCGTCTCAGCTTCATTCATACCGCGGTAAATGTTTCCTCCGCCAATTACAATGGCTACCTGCACCCCCAGTTCGGTGATGGACTTGATGTCGAGGGAATACAGAGAAAGAACGTCTGGATCAAGACCAAAGCTTTTATCACCCATCAATGATTCGCCGGAAAGTTTAAGCAAAACCCGTTTGAATTTTGGAAGCATGAACCGATTTCAGATTTAAGATTTCAGATTGCAGATTGGCCTTGCGAAGATAGGGGTTCTCGTTTTTAGTTTAATTTGGAAGGTTTTGTTACAAGCTTTTGCAGCCCTGTTCAGCTTCCGTTGCGTCGCATGCTGACACTGCGGTCGGCATCCTGATATTTATCGTCAGGACACTTGCACGGCAACAATTGCTCCGTACATGTTCTCACAGATGACACAGATTAACACAGATTTCTTATGTTTTTTCTCACTCATCAGTGAAATCTGTGAGATCCCTTTTTAG
>VBAQ01000077.1:45112-45672 GCA_005883765.1 Bacteroidota bacterium | reverse complement strand
ATCAAACTAATCCTCTCATAAGTGCCGAATGTAAAACCAATTACATTTACATTCTAAAACTAACTAACTATGTTCCTTCTTGTCCTCGGATTGATCATCCTCATTGTTGGAATTGTCTTCCGTTCAATAACCAATGTTGACAGGTACGCAAGAGGCTTTATTCTTGCAGGGATTGCTGTAATGATCGTTGGCATCAGCATGAGTTGTTTCATCCAGATCGATGCGGGACAGGTGGGAGTAAAAAAACTTTTTGGAAAAGTTCAACCCGATGTGCTGGAAAGTGGTCTGCACTTCATCAATCCTTTATACGAAGTGGAAAAGCTCGACATAAAAACACAGAACTACACAATGAGCGGCATTCATGATGAAGGCCAAAAACAAGGCGACGATGCTATTCGTGTTTTGACCGCGGACGGACTCGAAGTGACCATTGATCTCACCGCGTTGTACCGCATTATTCCCACCGATGCACCAAGACTCGTGAGAGAAACAGGTATCGATTATGAGTACAAAATTGTCAGACCCATTACCCGCACACGAATTCGTGACAATGCCGTTTA
>VBAQ01000077.1:0-45096 GCA_005883765.1 Bacteroidota bacterium | reverse complement strand
CGGCCGTGACCTTGAACTCCTCAAAAAGAGACGAATTTCAAAATCGTATTTTCAGCGGCATAGAAAATGATTTCAAAAAAAGAGGTTTACTGCTTGAGAATTTATTGGTCAGGAACATAACATTGCCAGCGGCAGTAAAAAGCACTATTGAACAAAAGATCCAGGCCGAACAGGAAGCACAAAAAATGCAATTCGTTTTACAGAAAGAAAAACAGGAAGCAGATAGAAAAAGAATAGAAGCACAAGGGATCTCCGACTACCAGCGCATCATCAGTGAAAGTCTTACCGACAAACAATTGCAGTACGAACAAATCAAGGCTTATAAAGAAATGGCACTCTCGCAAAATGCAAAGGTGATCGTAATCGGAAAGGGAGGGGCGCCAGTGATCCTCGATACGAAGCAATGAGCAACTGGCAATGGGCAATTGGCAATGAGAAAGTCATAGTCTTTCTACTTTATGCCCTTAGCAACAGCTGCCTAAAATTAAATGGACCTTATTACCTTGGTAAACATTGTAAAAAATAAATCTACCTTTTTATCTTATCGTTCATGGCCTGAGAGGGTAATAAGGTAATGAGGCGCAACGGCAACAAGGACTAAAATAAACTCTTTCGCCGGCCACCTAAGCCCAGTACTCCCAGTAAGCTTCTTGTAAGAACACTGGCTGCTGTGCGCTCAACCTGTCTCATCACAGGAGTATCAAAAATGCTGTCTTCTTTTTGAGCGGTCCTTCCCGAAACTTTTTGTTTTTGTGCGCCTTGCTTTTCCTGCGCGGATTGTTGTGAAGCTTGTTCGAGTTTTGCAGTAAGCATTTCATAGGCACTTTCACTGTCAATTGACTCGTTATATTTTGTCGCAAGTTTTGAGCGAGAGACAATATTATCAATTTCACGCTCAGTCAAAACATCCATTCGGCTGCGGGGAGGGCAAAGCATGGTATGCACGAGAGGTGTCGGGATTCCTTTTTCATTCAGCATCGTCACCAGTGCCTCTCCTATTCCTAACTCCGTGATCAGGCTTTCCGTTTTATAAAATTCGGTTTCGGGATAATTCTCCGCGGTCTGCTTAATGGTCTTCCTGTCCGCAGCAGTGAATGCTCTCAATGCATGCTGCACCTTCAATCCCAGTTGCGCCAGCACGGAGGCGGGCACGTCCATGGGATTTTGTGTGCAAAAGAAAATACCGATCCCTTTTGAACGGATCAGTTTCACGATGGTTTCGATCTGTTGCAGCAACGCGGAACTGGCTTCCTGGAAAATAAGGTGGGCTTCATCTATGAATATCACCAATTTTGGTTTGTCCAAGTCACCTTCCTCCGGGCTGGAAGCATACAATTCTGCTAACATCTGCAGCATAAAAGTCGAGAAGAGCTTTGGCTTGTCCTGCAGATCGGTTACACGTATGATTGAGATGGTGCCCCGGCCATCATCGCTGATTCGCACCAGGTCGTCAATTTCAAAACTTTTTTCACCAAAAAAAAGATCAGCGCCTTGTTGTTGCAATTCGATCACCTTACGTAAGATTGTCCCCGTGGAAGTGGTGGAGATCTTTCCATAGGCTTTTTCAATATCGGCCTTTCCGTCACTACTGATAAATTGAAGGACCTTTATAAAATCTTTGAGATCGAGGAGTGGAAGTTTGTTGTCATCACAATATTTAAAAATAAGCGCTACAAAACTTTCCTGGGTGTCATTTAACTCAAGAATTTTTGAGAGCAGCACGGGACCAAACTCACTCACCGTGGCGCGAAGGCGAACTCCTTTCTGGTTACTCAACGTGAGTAACTCAACAGGAAATGCAGCTGGTTTATATTGGATATTTAATTTTTGACAACGCTCGGCGACCCTGTCATTTTTTTCTCCCGCAGCGGCAATGCCGCCCAGGTCCCCTTTAATGTCCATCAACAAAACAGGCACGCTATTATCGCTCAGGCATTCACTGATCAGCTGTAAAGTTTTTGTTTTCCCTGTTCCCGTGGCGCCAGCGATCAAACCGTGGCGGTTCATGGTTTTCAGAGGAAGAAGAACATCTGCGCCTTTTACGACTTCTCCATTTATCATCCCCGTTCCGATAAGCACTGCATCGCCCTTAAATGAATATCCATCTTTGATTTTTTTTACAAAATTCTCAGTCGTAGCCATGGAAAAAAATTTGATTAGTAACAATTACCGCAAAAGGATAATGATTGAACCATTACAAGTCTTCTTCTCTTTCCAGCATCAGGATCGCCATTTGCGGAACAATAAAATATTTTTCGTTCTGGTAAAAAATTTCAGTGGCGCCTCCTACTAAAAAAATCGCCAGGTCACCTTCTTTTGCCTGTAATGGCACATACTTTATTTTTTCTTCATCCTGTTTCCACGGCTCTTCCTCCGGAGGCAGTGGAATTGCATAGCCAGGGCCGGTTTTGATCACATATCCCTGCTGCACTTTTTCTTTTTCCTGCACACCCGGAGGCAGGTACAAGCCGCTGGCTGTTCGTTCGTCAGGTTTTGTAGGTTTGATGAGCACACGATCGCCAATTACAACCAGTTTTTTGAGCCTGTTATCAGGAGTAATATGCATGATTTGGTTTGATGTCTGTAATTGTAATACAAGGTAATTTGGGAAACCACGTACAAATGTCCTGATTCTTTTAACAAAAAAATGAATGGTTAATTTGGTGGCTTTTAATTTCCTTAACTTTATTTGCAGCCTCACCCCAACCCTCTCCATGAATGGAGAAGGAGGAAGCAAATAAATAACTAAAAACATAAAGTCATGGAAGGAAAGAAACCAAAAATTTTACTATGCGAAGATGATACGAATTTAGGAAGTGTGCTTAAGAATTACCTGGAATTGAACGATTATGATGTAACGCTTGAAAGAGATGGCTGGCTCGGTCTTCCCGCCTTTCAGCGGGAAAAGTTTGATCTCTGCCTGCTGGATGTAATGATGCCGAACATGGATGGCTTTACCCTGGCGGAGGAAATACGCGATGTCGATCCTGATATTCCTCTTTTCTTTTTAAGTGCAAAAACGATGAAGGATGATATCATCCAGGGTTATAAATTGGGGGCAGATGATTACATTACGAAACCCTTCGATAGCGAAGTTTTAATGCTCAAGATAAAAGCGATCTTAAAACGAAACGAAGAATTAAACAAGGAGGCTGAGAACAGGGAATTTGATCTTTCCAGTTATCATTTTAATCCCAAGCTTCGACAGCTTTCTCATGATGGAATTACTCAGACTCTCTCTCCCAAAGAAAATGAGTTATTGAAAATGCTTGCTGAGCACATGAATGATCTTTTGCCAAGAGAAGCCGCATTAAAAAAGATTTGGGGTAGTGACACCTATTTCAATGGCCGCAGCATGGATGTTTATATTGCTAAACTTCGCAAGTACCTGAAAGATGATGATAAAATTGAGATCGTAAACATACATGGCAACGGGTTCAGATTGGTGGTGCAGCCATAGAAAAAAGTCAAAATTTAAAAGTCAAAATTTAAACCCAGAAACAACCGCCGGGATATTTTGAATTTTCACTTTTGACTTATGAAAATAATGTTCCGCGTAACCCCATATTAGGATTATTTTTTCCCAGGTGCTCATAGGCTTTCGCAGTAACCTCTCTTCCTCTCGGTGTGCGTTGAAGGAATCCCTCCTGGATAAGAAAAGGTTCATAAACTTCTTCCAATGTACCCGCTTCTTCGCCAACGGCCGTCGCGATGGTTGAGATACCCACCGGACCTCCCTTGAATTTCTCAATGATGGTAAGCAGGATCTTATTGTCCATGTCATCCAATCCATATTCATCCACATTGAGCGCTTTGAGCGAGTGCTGAGTGATTCCAAGATCGACTGTACCGTTGCTGAGAACCTGGGCAAAATCCCTGACCCTTCTCAGCAAGCCATTAGCGATTCGTGGAGTTCCCCTGCTACGCCGGGAAATTTCGTTAGCGGCGTCAGAAGTGATTCTTACGCCCAAAATATTTGCAGAGCGATTAATGATCTTTTGAAGAATTTCCGCGGTATAATATTCCAGCCTTGACTTAATTGCGAAGCGCGACAGCAAAGGAGCGGTGAGCAAACCACTTCTTGTTGTTGCGCCTATTAAAGTGAATGGATTGAGAGTTAGCTGGACGCTCCTTGCACTTGGTCCGCTGTCGATCATAATATCAATGCGGTAATCTTCCATGGCCGCATACAAATACTCTTCAACCACGGTGCTCAGGCGATGAATTTCGTCAATGAATAACACATCATGAGGCTCAAGATTCGTCAACAGCCCCGCCAGGTCGCCTGGTTTTTCAATTACCGGCCCCGAGGTTTCCTTAATATTTACTCCCAGTTCATTGGCCACAATTCTTGATAGTGTAGTTTTTCCCAAACCAGGAGGACCATGAAAAAGAACATGATCCAACGCCTCGGATCTCATCTTGGCAGCCTTGATAAAAATTTTCAGGTTCTCGATGATCTGCGGCTGACCCGCAAATTCCTCAATATGCGTTGGACGGATATTATTTTCAAACTCCTTATCAATGGCCGTCAGGCTTTCTTTACCACTATTTAAGTTTGGATTTGGCATTGTGTAAATTTAACGATCCCTGCCTGTAGCATTAAAAAAATTTATTCCCACGTATTTGTATATACAAGCAAAAGGTTCGTAAATTGTCCCTCCATGAAAACATCGGATAGTAAGTATTGTAAGTGCCTTTACTTTACCGCAAATGCACTGGCCCGAAAAATTGAGAAATTGGCGTTGGAAAGTTGGAGCAGAGTTAGTTTGTCTCCGAGTCATGCCTATTTATTAATGCTTGTCGCGGAAAAGCCCGGCATTCAACCTACTTCCCTGTCTGAACACTTACAGTTGCAGCCCAGCACCATCACGCGTTTGATTGAAAAGCTTGAGGGGAAAAAACTTTTGATCCGAACGTATGAAGGCAAAATCACAAATGTATATCCAACACCCAAAGGAAAAGATCTGCTACCCAGGCTCCACGAGTGTTTGCATGAATTTTACAGTCGCTATTCAGAAATATTGGGAAAAGACGAAAGTGCGAGACTGGTTCAAAATATGGGTAAAATAGCGGACAAGCTGGACGTTTAAAAATTTTTTCCGTTCGGTATTTGTATATGCAACTATAATGGAAAGTATTCGGCGGATGGAAAATATTGTAAATTATGTTTCATCGATTGTTTTCATCGCAGGCTCCTGGAACCTGGCCAATGGTATATTGCACGACGTGTTTGTCTTAAAATCGGAACATGGAAAACAATATGACAGGAATTTGTTACGCCTGCTCATGGATGGGCACTTGTTGATGACTTGCGGGATTATTTTGATGATAACAAGTGCGGGCATCGGCGCTTCGTTTTCGCAAGGATATTATGTGGCAGGTGTCGCGCTGGTGAGCATGATCGTTTATTGTTTTATGATTTTCCCTTTTTTAAAATCGATTGCCACTCTATTAATTAATTCCTTAGCTCTGATCATTCTAATTATTTCACTTATCAAAAAATAATAAAAATGAGTACTATCACGATCCTGGGTGCTACAGGCCAGGTAGGTTCCCAAACAGTAAATAATTTATTGGGCAAAGGTCACAACCTTCGTCTTATAGCACGGCACGCAGATAAATTGCAACAATTTGCAGACAAGAAAGGAGTAGAAGTTCATGCCGGTGATTCGTTCAATAGTGATTTCCTTGCGAGCGTCATGAAGGGAAGTGATGTAGCCATGCTGATGATACCAACAAATTTGCTAGCGGAAAATACAGCGGCCTACCAGGATGAAATAGGCAAGGCGCAGATCGAGGCGATCAGGAAAAGCGGAATAAAAAAAGTCTTATTCCTGAGTTCCGTTGGCGGCCACACGGAGGAGCACACTGGAATTGTCGCGGGACTTGCCAGGCAGGAAATCCGCTTAAAGAAATTGGAAGGTGTAGACGTCCTTATTCTTCGGCCTACCTATTTCATGGAAAATTTTCTTGGTAACATCTCGATGATCAAAAACATGCACATCAATGGTTCTGCGATGTCGGCCGACAAGCAGTTCCCACTAATAGCGACAAGGGATATAGCAAAAGTAATCGCCGAAAAATTAGACCAGTTAGACTGGGAAGGGAAATCAACTTTACCTTTACTTGGCGCGAGGGATTACAGCATGAATGAAGTTACCAGGGTACTGGGAGAATCTATTGATCAACCAGCATTGTCCTATGTGCAGTTTCCATATCAGCAGGCAAAGGAAGCGATGGTGCAGTGGGGCATCAGTGAAAGCGTGGCGCAGGCATTTACGGAGATGTCGGAGGGCATTAATCTCGGGTATTTCAATACGGAAATAAGAGATTCTTCCAGCACCACCCCAACCACTATCGAGGACTTTGCGAAAACATTCGCTCACGTCTATCATTTAAATTGATCACTACTAAAAAAAGAAGTTATGAAAGTTGGAATCATCGGCTCCGGAATCGTGGGCCAGGTATTAGCCAAAGCATTCAAGGCTGAAGGTTATGAAGTCACGCTCGGCACGCGAAACACATCGAAAGAGGATGTGGTAAAATTTAATAAAGTAACAAATATTGCCATTGCAACATTCGAAGAAGTGGCAAAACAGGCCCAGGTAATTGTTCTTGCAACAAAGGGATCAGGTGCAGAGGAAGCGATTAAACTCGCTGGTATTAATAACTTCAGCAATAAAGTAGTCATCGATGCAACCAATCCAATTTCGGAAACCGTTGCACCTTCAAACGGAGTTATACATTTTTTTACGTCACTTGAAGAATCATTGATGGAAAGAATTCAAAAATTAATTCCGGAGGCAAAAGTTGTGAAGGCTTTTAATAGTGTCGGTAATGCGTTTATGTACAAACCAAAGTTTCCTGGCGGCACTCCCACCATGTTTATTTGTGGTAATGATGATAGAGCAAAAACAGTGGTGAAGGATTTTCTTATCTTATTCGGATGGGAAACAGAAGATATGGGTCAGATTGAAGCCGCAAGAGCTATCGAGCCACTTGCCATCCTATGGTGTATTCCCGGCTTCATCGGTAATCAATGGACACACGCATTTAAACTTTTGAAAATGTAGAACATGACATTTGAAGAGTTTCAAAACTCCCTGGCTTCATCAGCTCCTCCCGGTGATGTCTCTCAATATCTTCAATCGCTATGGTATGATGCAAAAGGTGATTGGAATAAAGCTCATTCAGTCATTCAGAATATGGAAGATCGAACAGCGTCGTGGATACATGCCTATCTCCATCGCAAGGAGGGTGATATTGCGAATGCTGATTACTGGTATCGAAGGGCAGGCAAATCAAGACCAGCTATTTCGTTGCAGGATGAATGGAAAAATATTGTGCAGTCATTACTTGAATAAAAAAAAGCCGTGACGTGTTTTTGTTATTTATTCAAATAGATCACCTTTCCTTCTTTGGCAGATCTTTTAGCAGCGTCCAGGATCTCCACCACTATCATATTATTTTGCAGTGATGAGAGATCCGTCGGTTTAACAGTAATTTTTCCGCGTACTGCTGCGGCTAAATAAGCAAAAGGATCCTGGTAAGGAGAAGGCGGCGGCGGAACGGTTTCAGATTCTTCTTTTCTTGCTTCGGCTGTTCTTTTTTTAAGACCATTGCGGTCTGCGAACATGTAACCGTGCTGTCCATATATTTCGATGTCTTTTCGTCCGAAGGGCCAGTTCCAGGATGCCTGGATGATCCCTTGGGCCTTTGGATAATTTACAATGATCGTGGCCTCATCATCCACGCGGGGATAAATCTCAGGTTTGATGTGCCTCGTAGCGCCGAAGACAGATAATGGTCTTTCTCCTCTCATTAGCCAGGTCACAAGGTTAGCGCCATAACAACCAAAATCAGTTATCGCACCTCCGCCGTTTTTCACTGGATCTGTCAGCCATTCGAAAAATTCCTGCGGTACGCCAATTTCCTTGGGACCCTGGTGTCCATCATGTACAACTATCTTTCGAATTTCACCAATCGAATCAAGCATTTCAAAAGCCTTTTTGTTACTACCATACCACGTGGTTTCGTAATTGGTGAGCAATAGAATGCCGTATTTTACCGCAAGGGCCTGCATTTGTTTTGCATGATCTAAACTTACGGCCAGTGGTTTCTCTACCATGACGTTAATTCTTCTTGGTGCGCAGGCCTTCACCACTTCAAGGTGTTCATAAATACTATTGAATGCACAAACAGCTTCCGGCTTGCATTTATCAAGCATTTCTTCGAGCGAAGAGTATAATAAGCTAAGGGGTAAATTATATTTTTTCAAATACCGTTGCGCCACATCGCGATTGGCTTCAGCAATACCTACAATTTCAATATCGCTGTCATGCGCCCGGCTCAATAACCAATTTACATGCGCGTGAGTAAGACCTGCTATCCCGATCCGCAGGGGTTTCGTTTGCTGAGCAAAGCTCGCGATGAATGAGGAGATGAAGAGCATTAGGAAAAATGATCTGATCTGCATAAAAGACAAATTACCGAAAAGAGTGGAAAGTTAGGCGAATAAAATTTGCAGAATTGCATAAGGAAATATTATGAGATCAGAATTTTACTGGGGATTACTGAGCAGTTTGTTTGTTGCCTTGCTTCTTAGTGTGATTCAAACTTTTGAAATGATCAGAAGTATACACCGTGAGGGCGGAAAAGCTGGTGTAGGTGTAGGATTTAGCCTGCTGCCTTTTGTAGGTATTTATTTCATTGCAGGAGTAATCATGCTCTTCTTTAAGAAATCAGAAAAATTTGCAAAAGGCCTTTTGTTATCAGCATTAATTTTATTTTTTCTAATGATTTTTATTGCAAGTGGTTTAATACATATCTAAATTCTTGTTGCATATCCCATCATACCCAAAATCAAATCCGGATCAGGACAGTTTTCCAAATATTTTTCTCTCTCGGAAAGTTTACACACGCCCGGATAATCTCCTTTCCCTTCTCCCATATCTTTGATAACCTGAAAATGCAGATGCGGAGGCCATTGACCATTTTCCATGGGTATTCCAAATTCACCGATCACATCTCCCTTTCGCACGTTTGCACCCTCACGCAAATTTTTTATTGAATTCAAACTAAGATGACCGTATAGGGTGTGAAATGAATTTCTATCCAGGTTGTGGGAAAGAATGATGGTGGCTCCGTAATCGCCAAAATTGTTATTGAATGCAAAACTATGGATGATTCCATCCAATGGCGACATGACCGGCGTATATGGTTTCCCCCAAATATCAATACCAATATGCAATCTCCTGGGCTCGTCATCAGCGTTGGAGTCAAAGACCCTGCTGCGCCTGTATACTTCGCGATATTCATTGTATCCACCAATTCCAAACTTAGCCTGGGCCGACTGCAATTTCTGATTTATATAATTTGTAAATTTTTGCGTGTTACTAAAAATATCTTCAAAAATTTCTTTATTGTTCTTTGAAAAATCAAACAACGCCACCTTGTCTTTTAATGGATCAAAGGGAACTACGTTGTGAAAAATGGAAGAGTGACTCATCAAAACTTCCACAAGCGGCTGACTGTTCATTGTGATTTGTTGGTAACTTTAATACTCCCCAAAACTTCTTTTATGAAAAAGATGATGCTCGTTCTGTGTGTTGCAGTAAGCACTACCATGCAAGTTACTGCACAAAATAACCCGTGGAAAAGATCCGCAATTGGAAAGAGCAGTAAAGGAAATGCAGGAAGCAATAAAAAACAATAAAGACAAAAAAAGTTTTTGATCAAGAATTTATTTGCAAAAAGGCCGGACGAGGTTCCGACTTTTTTTTATGCTCATACAAAGACCTTGGTACGTCTAATTCCCGCAGCAATTCACCGTGCGAGAAATTTATATCGCTCAATAATTCTTCTTCAAGTAAGTCAGCAAATGTTTCAAAATAAACGATCACGTCTTCCCTTACATTTCTTTTTAACCACCTGAAACCACCGGGCAATTTTTCCAGTACTGATCTGTCCTGCAGGTATTCAAGATTGTGAATATCCGTTGGCGTAAGGCCGAGTTTTTGTAATTCTGATATCAGGAGATCAACCGGCGCGTTTGTAACTCCGCAATAATCTTGTGCGAGTTCTGTCCATTCACCAATGCCCGTCTGCGCATACCGAACTATCTCTTCTTTGCTTAATCGTGTGGTCACTTGCAAAAGATTTCCGCAGTTGCACGCCCCGTGATGACCCCATGCATAATCAGCTCCATTTTTCAGTCGTTTTGCAGTTTCGCGTAAAGCATCTATAAGTTCAGAATTTGCTATAGCCATATCGCAAATTTCCGAAGAAAAACTATGTAAATGACTGCTAATAAAATGCGAAAGCGAAATATAATCTTTGAGTTTTCGTTAAAATAGATAAGCTTAGCTTAATGCAAAAAATAACCTATTTGACAAACACCTGTTCTTCCAGGATTGCCCTCCTATTCATCTTTTCCGCTTGTTATTCTGCAATAAATGCCCAAATGATCACAGGAGTTTGGCATGGAAAAATAGATAATGAGAAGGTCGAGGTCAAAATGATACAAACGGGTGATAGTATTACCGGCACTTCATATTATTATGAATCTGCCTCACGTTACCGCAGGTACATTATTAAAGGGTACTTTGATGAAACGGACAACAGCGTGGTTTGGTGGGACGATCAATTAATTGAGGATAAAACAAAGGGATTGACTCTTTTTTCGAGAAAAAAACGCGGAGAATCAAAAGCAGATTTCAATTGTCCTGGCCCGGGAGTTATGATGCTTGACGGCAAAATGTATGCAGAGGACAATCAAAAAAAACCGAGGGGCGATGTACATCTTGATAAAACCGAAACTATACTATTTAAAGATGAGTGGGATTTTAAGATGAGTGGGATTTTATTATCAACAACTACACTGTCGGTGCCAATGACCCGGACATGATCGATAGTGTTTCCTCCATTGCTTTGCAACCAACTACTATGACGCCTTCCATTGATACAATGGCAGATAAACAGAAGCCCGTTTTGGTAAAAAATGATCAGCCTGATGAAAAAGATTCTGCCGCGAAAAAAGAATTGGTGATGGTTCCTGTTTCGAAACAGGAAAACAGACCAGTCCAGGGTCCATCTTTTGGAGAAACAAGAATTGCGGCACCTTCCATTGTGCAAAAATTTACAAGTCGTGAAAAAGTTTTTCAAAAGGAGATCACATTAACGGGGGATTCAATTGAACTGCGCTTTTATGATAATGCAGAAATTGACGGTGATTCCATTTCTCTTTTTCTAAACGGCAAACTTATTTTTGAGCACATCAATCTAACTGAGAAAGCTTATGTTGTAAAATTAGCGGTCAGTGATCTGAAGGAAACGAATGAGCTCATCATGGTAGCAGAAAACCTGGGGGAAATTCCTCCAAATACTTCTTATATGGTTGCGATAGTCGGCGACAAACGATACGATGCACAATTAGCAAGTACAGAAAATAGCAGTGCGATGATCAAATTAAAAAAGGAAGAGCCGCCGCATCTCCCCTAAAGAGTCCGATTAAAATCCGAAATCCGAAATAAGTAGATCGAAATTCCTTGTTCCTTGGTCGATATTCATTCTCCACCAGGTGTTTCTACACAACTACATTCACCATCCTATTCTTCACATAGATCACTTTTTTCGGTGGTTTTCCTTCCATCCATTTTTTAACGACGTCATTCGCTAAAACAAGTTCTTCAACCTGCTGCTGAGTAGCATCGAGCGCAATTGTCAATTCGGTTCTTGTTTTACCATTGATGGCAACTGGATAAGTTTTTGAAGATTCTTTCACATATTTTTCTTCAAACTGTGGATAGGTGGCATCAACAACGGAAGAGGCCCCACCTAAATCCTCCCCTAAGGGGAGGACTTTCGAGCTTCTTAATTGCTGATACAGTTCTTCGGCAATATGCGGCGCATAAGGAGCCAGCAAGATCAGCAAGGGCTCAAGAATTGAACGCGTGTGACATTTAAGATCGGTAAGCACATTCGTGGCGATCATAAAAGCACTCACACAGGTATTGAAAGAGAATCGTTCTGTATCTTCTTGAATTTTTTTTATTGCCTGATGAAGAATCTTTAGTTCTTCATTGGTTGCCGGCTCATTTGTGACGATCAAACCTTTTTCTTCACCAACATACAACCGCCAAAATTTTTTTAAGAACCGATGCACCCCTTCAATGCCTTTAATATCCCAGGGTTTTGAAGCTTCAAGGGGTCCAAGGAACATTTCGTACATCCTGAATGTATCGGCACCATATTTTTCAACAACGGTGTCGGGATTAATAACATTGAAATATGATTTACTCATTTTCTCAATGGCAGATCCGCAGATATATTTTCCATTCTCTAAAATAAATTCCGCATCTGCAAAATCAGGTTTCCAATTTCTGAATGCATCTATCTCCAATTCCAGTCCATCTACAATATTTACATCTACGTGCAATGGATCGGTTTCATACTGATCTTTAAGTCCGAACGATACGAACATATTTTTGTTACGAATGCGATACACAAATCTCGAATCACCGGTTATTTTTCCCTGGTTAATTAATTTTCTAAACGGCTCATCGAAGTCCACGTAACCAAGATCATTCAAAATTTTTACCCAAAGCCTGGAATACAGTAAATGCGCAACTGCATGTTCGGATCCTCCAATATATACATCTACCTGTCCCCAGTAATCAAGATTTTTCTTCTCGGCAAAAATTTTATCGTTATGAGGATCCATATATCGAAGAAAATACCAGGCTGCTCCCGCATGTGTCGGCATTGTATTCGTATCTCTCTTCTCATGCTCACTGATCTGTACCCAGTCTTTTGCGTTAGCCAATGGGCCTTCACCAGTGCCTGCAGATCTGAAATCATTCAGGGGTGGTAATTCCAGGGGAAGATCTTTTTCGTCCATGGCATATGGAATATCATCTCTGAATATTACGGGAAACGGTTCACCCCAATAACGCTGACGACTCCATCCTGCATCCCTCATTTTATAATTTACTTTTCTCTCTCCTACTTTTAATTCTTCCATTTTATCAATAGCCACTTCAATCGCGTCTCTCATTACCATTCCATCGAGGAAATCACTATTTTGTAAAACGGCATCCTTTGTTGGATTTGCTTCTTCACCATTATAATAATCACCAATAATATTTGTGATTGGAATATTAAAATGCTTTGCAAACTTATGGTCTCTTTCATCTCCGCAAGGCACCCCCATGATAGCTCCTGTTCCATAGCCTACCAACACATATTCAGATACCCAAACAGGAATTCGTTTTTTATTAAAAGGATGAATGGCATAGGCGCCGGTGAAACAACCAGTGATCTTTTTCACTTCGGCCATTCGCTCAACCTCGCTCCGACCCTGCACATACAAAAGATATTTTTCTATTTCTTCCGAATGCGGGGGGGCCGTAATTTGTTTGACCAGTTCATGTTCGGGAGCCAGCACCATGAAATCCACCCCAAAAATCGTATCAGGGCGGGTGGTGTAAACACGAAAAGAAGCCCCCTCTAAATCTCCCCCTGAGGGGAAGACTTTCGAAGATTCCGATTTTTTAGGAACCGAAGGAAGGCTGCTCAGCTTAGAAATTATATCAGAGATTACTTTTTCAATATCAGCTCTCACCATTTTATTTGAATACCGGAGTTCGGTAAACCCATTTTCTTCTAAGAATTTTGTTCTTGCCTCATCGTATTTCCTTATCTCCGGTTCATTGTGATATGCTCCATCGATTTCTATCGTTGCTAATTTATCAAGGCATGCAAAATCCACCATGTATGCTCCAATGATATGTTGTCGGCGAATGTGAAAACCTGTTTGATTATTTTTCAATCTTTGCCACATCAACATCTCTTCATGTGTGGGATTTTTTCTCTTTTCTTCGGCTAATATCTTTGTGAAATGGTACAAAGAAGTTTGTGCTGTTCGATACCGAGGCTCTGTGCGCTGGCTCTCCTTCCCCTCAGGGGAAGACTGGGTTGGGGCTTGTATTCGAAACAAAATCTCCGCTCCGCTACTCTTCCCGATCCAATTCGTCTGAATATCTTTCATTGACTCGCTGAAATCAATTTCTTCCAGGCCTTTCAACAGTCGATCGGCATATTCTGTAATGCGCAGGCTCCATTGCCTCATCTTCTTTTTAACTACCGGGAATCCGCCCCGATAGCTCAAACCATTGATCACTTCATCATTTGCCAAAACAGTTCCCAGGGCTTCGCACCAATTCACATCCGTATAGGCCAGGTATGCCAAACGGTACTGCATCAGTATTTCCTGTTTTAACCTTTCATCAAACGATTTCCATTCCTCAGCAGTGAATTGGGTCTTGCCGGAAGGCAATTCAAATTTTTCATTTGGAAATTCATGCTGTAGATTTCCTGTTTCTCCGAAAATTTTCATTAGTTGGCTGATGCGTTGGGCCTTTTGAATTTTTCGGTTGAACCAGCTATCAAAAATTTGCAAAAAAATCCATTGTGTCCATTTGTAATATTTCGGATCACACGTACGCACTTCGCGACTCCAGTCAAAACAAAAACCAATATTGTCTAACTGCTTGCGAAAAATATTGATGTTGTTCTCCGTCGAAACAGCCGGGTGAATGCCGTGTTCGATCGCATACTGCTCTGCGGGCAGACCAAACGCATCATATCCCATCGGGTGTAGTACATTAAACCCTTTTAATCGCTTGAACCTTGCGAAAATATCGCTCGCAATATATCCCAGGGGATGCCCTACATGCAATCCCGCTCCGCTCGGATACGGAAACATATCGAGCACGTAGCATTTGGGCTTGCTACTGGCATTCTCAACCTTGTAAATATTCTTTTCCTTCCACCACTGCTGCCATTTTTTTTCAATATCTCTGAATTTGTATTCCATTCTTGTTACTGATTCCTTATGGTATGTTTTTTTATTATGCTCCAACTTTAGTAATTCTCTTCAGCACCTGTTGTGTCACTCACTTGTACGTTCAGATCGCTATTCGGCAAGATTGTTGATTGCTGAGCAGAATCGTTGCAATACAAGAGTCGAGGCAACGGAGGTCGAGTAAATATGTGAAAGAAGATTTAAAAAAAATACAACTTCCAAGTCCCCATCGACTTCCGGCAATATAATGGTAACATCATCGTTTTGGGAGTGGCAAAAATACGGATTGCACTTTTAAATCTGTTATTTTTGCCGCGGCTTTAAAATCAAATTCAGTATCATGAGTCAATCCGGAAAAGCATCCATCAAACGCGGAAAACCTTCTTATTTCATGGCAATCCTCGGTGTAACTTTAGTGTTATGCCTCTTTGGTATAATTGGCCTGATCACTATTAATTCACGCAAACTGATTCAGAATTTAAAGGAAAGTGTGGAGGTACATGTGTTCCTCAAGCAAAATGTCAAAGATACCGCCCGCATCAATCTTCAGAATTACATTGCATCCAAGCCATACACAAAAAGCATAAAATACACGGACAAAGAAACCGCGAAAAAAGAATGGCTGAAGAGCGGTGGTGAAGATTTTACAGAGTTCATTGATAACAGCCTGTTGCCCCCGAGCATTGACTTTACTTTGAAGAATGAATTTGTGGACTCGGCTCAGCTCAGCAATATACAAGTTGATATCGCACAAAACCCAAACGTGGACGAGGTTAGGTTCCCTAATGCAGTTGTCGGTTCGATGATGAAAAACTTCAGAGCGATTGGAATCGTACTTTCAATTGTTGCTATCCTGATCGCACTTATGGTCATCATTCTTATTGATAACACCATCCGCCTTGCCATGTTCAGCAATCGTTTTTTGATTAAGACCATGCAAATGGTGGGAGCCACACGTTGGTTTATCGCGAAACCTCTTGACAAGCGTGCCATTTTGAATGGCGCCATAAGCGGGATCATTGCTACTGCTATCGTTTATCTGTTATTGTTGCTGGCAGAAAACTTTTTTGATGGTTTCAAGAAATTGCACGACACCAATATGATGATCCTGCTCGCTATTGTTCTTATCATTTTAGGCATTGGAATTACCCTCTTCAGTACTCATCGCAGTGTTTTAAAATACCTGCGCATGAAGCTTGACGATCTTTACTAACAAGGTACGAGGTCGGAGGTCTGAAGTATGAGGTTGACATTTGCTATCTGACTTCTGACCTCCGACTTCCTACCTCATACCTCAGCCCTTTTTCCTATCTTGCACCCCTCAAAATAATTTATGGCCGAAAAGAGACACTCTTCTGCAGCGTCAAAAGAAACAAAGACGTTTCCCATTTTTGAAAAAGATAATTACCTGTGGATGCTGGCCGGCATCATAGTGATGGCCATTGGCCTGCTGTTGATGGCTGGAGGGAAGAGCGATGATCCGAACCAATTTCATCCCGACCAGGTATACAGTGCGCGGAGAATCACTGTTGCTCCCATCCTGATCGTTGCCGGTCTTGTGCTTGAAGTTTTTGCTATTTTCAGAAAACCGAAACAGTAAATACGTGTGAAATGCGGATTTGCAGTTTGCCGCATTAGGAATATCTTCATCTGAATTATTTCAGCACCAGATTATGGATGTCATCCAATCAATCATTATCGGTATTGTAGAAGGCCTTACTGAATTCCTTCCTATTTCTTCGACCGGTCACATGATCATTACTGAGAAATTCTTAGGCGTAAAAGAAGATGATTTCACTACGCTATTCACAGTTGCCATTCAATTGGGAGCTATTCTGTCTGTTGTTGTTTTATATTGGAAAAAATTCTTTACGCCAATAACTACGGGGGGCAGTCGCTGGCGATTTTATCTAAAACTTATTGTCGCTGTGATACCCGCATTGTTTTTTGGATATTTATTTTCTAACAAGATCGATACACTGCTTGAAAGTACTACCATCGTGGTCATAACTATGCTGTTGGGTGGCATTGTGCTGGTTTTAATTGATAATTACTTCGAAAGCCCAACTGTCCAAACCGAAGAAGGAATAAGTCTCCAAAAAGCTTTTTTCATTGGTGTCTGGCAAGTGATCGCGATGGTGCCGGGGGTTAGTCGCAGTGCAGCCTCCATCATCGGTGGCATGCAACAAAAACTCACAAGACAATTGGCTGCTGAATTCTCTTTTCTTCTTGCTGTGCCAACGATGCTTGCAGCAACAGGGTACAAAATATTAAAGACATACAAGGTTAACCCAGGGATTCTTAAAGACCATCATAATTTAATGGTTTTAGGTATAGGAAACCTTGTGGCTTTCGTTGTAGCCATCCTGGCCATTAAATTTTTTATCGGCTACCTGCAAAAACATGGATTTAGAATTTTTGGATATTATCGGATCATTGTCGGAATTGTTTTATTGTTGATGATGATAGCTGGTTATCTTCCCAGGTGATTGATTAAATAAATTTGTGCTGAAGGGGTGAAATACTAATTTCAACTGCCAAAAAAGACTGCATGCAAACGGCTTCCAAAAAAGTAATTAATGGTTGGGCCATGTACGATTGGGCCAACTCAGCATATAATCTTGTCATTACGTCCACAATTTTTCCGGCTTATTACGTAGGCATTACCGCAGCCGCACATTCCGGAGAAAAATCTTATGTAAATTTTTTTGGAAGAAGATTTATTAATACGGCTTTGCAGGATTATGCCCTCGCCATCGTTTTTCTCGTGGTGTCATTCAGCTCACCCATTCTTAGTTCAATTGCCGATTATAAGCGAAATAAAAAAAACTGGCTAAAGGGATTTTGTTATTTAGGAGCCGCAGCTTGTATGACTCTTTTCTTTTTTACAAAGGATAATATCGAATTCGGAATTATTGCATTTGCAATGGCAGCGTGGGGTTTCTGGAGCAGTCTTGTTTTTTATAATTCCTATTTACCCGATATCGCGGCACCGGAAGACCAGGACAGGATCAGTGCAAAGGGCTTTGCCCTCGGTTATATAGGCAGTGTATTGTTGCAGATGATTTGTTTTGTGATCATCCTGAAACCAACCTGGTTTGGATTAGGCGATGCAGATAAAACTATTGGCGCACGATTATCTTTTTTTCTTACTGGCTTATGGTGGATAGGTTTTGCCCAGATAACATTCAGAAGACTGCCCGAAACTTCATCAACAGAGCGAAAAGCAAAAAAACACATTCTTATCAATGGATTTCATGAACTAAGTCTTGTATGGAGCCAGCTGAAACATATGCCATCCCTAGGAAGATTTCTATTCAGCTTTTTTCTATATAGCATGGGGGTACAAACAGTCATGCTCGTGGCAGCAGGATTCGGGAAAAAAGAAATTTTTCCTGATCCAAAAGATGAACCGAAACTTCTAATAACGATCATCATTATTCAATTAGTAGCTATGGTAGGTGCCTGGGCAATGAGCCGTCTTAGCAAAAGAATTGGCAATTGGTGGGTAATTACCATCGCAGTAATAATATGGATTGGTGTTTGCGTCGGAGGATACCTTGTAAAAACCCAAACAACATTCTACATACTTGCGGCCATCGTTGGCTTAGTAATGGGAGGAATACAAAGCATGAGCCGGAGCACATACAGTAAGTTAATGCCCGAAACACAGGACACCACTTCATTCTTCAGCTTTTATGACGTAACAGAAAAGATTGCCCTTGTTATCGGCATTTTTATTTTTGGTTTTGTTGAGGAACAAAGTGGCAGCATGCGTAACAGTATTTTTGCTCTCGGAGGTTTTTTTATCGCCAGCATTATTGCCTTATTGTATACAAAACCTGCCTATGAAAAAAGAATGGCAGAACTGACCAAAAAGTTTTAAACTATTAATGAATCTATACTCGATCAATACCGGCTATTTCAAACTTGATGGTGGGGCCATGTTTGGCGTGGTACCGAAAACGATCTGGAACAGGATTAATCCTGCCGACGAAAATAATATGTGCAGCTGGGCGCTGCGGTCATTGCTGATCGAGGACGGAGAAAAGTTAATACTCGTTGATAACGGCATGGGTGATAAGCAGGATGCAAAATTCTTCAGTTACTATTATCTGCACGGAGATGATACGCTCGACAAATCGCTTGCAAAACATGGCTTCTACCGTGATGATATCACCGATGTATTCCTGACGCATTTGCATTTTGATCACTGTGGCGGAAGCATCATGCGCGAAGGCGACAAATTAGTACCTGCGTTTAGGAACGCGGTATACTGGAGCAATGAATTACATTGGCAAGCAGCAACTCATCCGAATGAAAGGGAAAAAGCAAGTTTCTTAAAAGAAAATATTTTACCGATCGAAGAAAGTGGGAAACTAAAATTTGTTTTTGAAACACCTCCCTTGCGGGAGTCGGGGCATGGTTGGGTGATGTATCCGGAAAATGAATTTACTTTCAGTGACACTGTTAAAGTAATTGAAGTAAATGGACACACGCAAAGCATGATGCTGCCGAAAATTAATTACAACGGGAAAACGGTTGTATTTATGGCCGATCTTCTTCCCTCTCAAGGCCATATTCCTATTCCCTACGTAATGGCTTACGATGTGCAGCCATTAATATCAATGGGAGAAAAATCTACTTTTCTCCATGAAGCTTTGAGAGGAGATTATATACTTTTTTTTGAACACGATCCCGAATATGAATGTTGTACGCTTCAACACACTTCCAAAGGAATAAGACCCAAAGAGTTTTTCAGGCTCGATGAAATTTAAGTGAGGCTATTGGGAATCGAATTGAAACAATACGGGCGGCTAATTCTTAGCCGCCCTTCAATTTAATTAATGACGTGAGAGGATATCGAAGGTTTTTACTGCCCATCATATCCACTTTTACCTTTCCTACTACGATCGGGCTTTCTATGCGAACAGGTACACGGTTGGCGTCATCGGACACCCAAACGGTCATCTTCTCGCCGCCCTGGAAAATGGTGCCTTTAATAAGCAGTGGCTTGAACTTGATGGCTCTGAACTTGCCATATTTTGTTTTCACTGTTTCTTTCCCGAGATACCGGACATACATATTGAAGACTTCATTATCGAGAAACATGTTGAAAGGAATCTTGTCGTTTGGCTGGTATTTGCTGAAATCAATATTACGGGCGTAATACACGGCACTGAGAACATCCTGAACGCAATCAGGAACCTTAAAAACGCCTTCCGTAGTTACGGCTGTATTAGCATTTCGATTGAAAGTTATATTCTCATATTTTTTATAACCTCCTTCATCCACATTTCTTAGAAACTTCAGGGGCTGCAAAGTAGCCGTGTCAATAAAAGATTCATACTTATCCCGTACTTTATATATCCAATCATATGACGGATTTGTTTTGCCAACTCCGGCGACATGATAGACCGGCCTGTTATTCATCCTTTCCAGAACGTTGGTAAATGTGGCGTTGCCAGCATCGATGTAAATGCCGGCAACCGCATAATAGACCGTATACGAAATTTCTTCCCCGGCCTGGAAGGCTGTATTTTTAACTCCGCAATATTCATCACCGGGAGCCTTTGCTTTAATTGTGAACGCCATAAACGCAAACCCCAGGATACATAATGGCCTAATTCCTTTCATTTCGATATTTGAATATTTTAATGCTTGCGATTAATAAGCTCCCCGCCATGGCTGGCACTACCAGGTTTATAAGCCAGATAGTTGCCGTGGCTAAACTTATGCCAAGGCCATTTGTACTAAATAATTCCAGCAATTTCAGGCTGACCTGGCCACGGATCCCTAATTCCGCAATCGCAAAAGTAGGGAGGATGGCCAGCACTAAAAAAATTACGCTTACGGCCCAACAACATTGCCACCATCCGATATCGACTTCGAATAAACGAAAAAGCAAAAAATATTGTACAATAAAAACAATATACCGCGCTGCTGATAGAGACAATAATTTTAAAAGTATAGTTGCACGAATATTTTTCAACGAATGCGTGAGCCAGTCATAGCGGTTACGATTTTGCAACCTGTCAACCAACCGGGCAAGTAAGGAAAGCCGAAAATAAAGTAGTGTTAAAATAACCAGGACTGTGATTACACCATATTGCAAAACTTGCAACCAAAGTGAAGAATCGAACCCGCGGATCATCTCGCCGGTTTCAATTTTTCTCCTGATACAAAACAATCCGATCAATCCCACGAACAAGGTGACGATGAGTTGACTGATGCTGCAGACGATAGTCAGAGATACTGCTCTGAGTCGATTACCTTCTTCCATGTATAATACTCTTCCTAAATACTCACCCACCCGGTTTGGCGTATTCACCGAGAACGATACTCCGGATAAAACAGCTCTGAATGATTTAAAAAAGCTGATCCGTTGAATATTGTGCATAGCGATTTTCCATTTCACAGCCTCAATAGCCCAATTGATGAGCATTAAAAAAATAACAATTACGAGATTCCATATTTTAGCGCTTTCCATGGACTGTTTGATTTTTATCCATGAAGCTCCAAGATTGGGCTGGTGCCTCACCTGGTTGTAAATCGAGGCGGACAACCATATAAATAAAAGAGGTCCGAGAAAATAGTTGAGAAAGATTTTGATATTTTTCTTATGATTATTTTTTACTTTCACCTTAGCCATTAGGAAATCCTGGTTGAAGTTTTCAAAACGGATTTTGCAGTTACGGTTGAAAAAGTTCAAGTCGATTTGTTGCGCCTCATTAATCGGTAAAAATACGGCCCTCTTTGCAAAAGCCTCTTAAAATAATTCTTGGTATTGACCCCGGTACTCTCATGATGGGCTATGGGATCATAGAAGTGTATGACGATAAGAAAATTCATTTAAAAGAGATGAACGTGCTCAAACTTTCGGGCAAAAAGGGTAACCACGAAAGGCTGCAACTTATTCATGAAAAAATCATAGGACTTATTGGCCAGCACAGGCCTCACGAATTTGCCATCGAAGCTCCCTTTTTTGGAAAAAATGTCCAGAGCATGCTAAAATTAGGAAGGGCACAGGGAGTTGCCATAGCAGCAGCGATGAGTGCTAACCTTGCCGTTACAGAATATTCTCCAAAAAAAGTGAAACAATCTATTACAGGCAATGGAAATGCGGACAAAGACCAGGTATGGAAAATGCTTCAAAGAATTCTTTTGATTGACGAAAGGCCAAAACATTACGATGCAACCGACGCGTTGGCTGTTGCCATCTGTCATCACTTTCAAAGTAACAGCCTGGTTAAATCCAATAACAGGAAAAAGAAAACACCCGCGAAAAAAAACACCTGGGAAGAATTCATAAAACAGAATCCCGCCAGGCTTCGCTTATAGTGCCAGGTTTGCAAGTATCCTTTCCTGGACCTTTTTTAATGCGTGGTCTGACGCTTTTTCTTTGGGCTGTGTAAAATTGAGATCATTGGAGGAATTGATCGGGATGAGATGTATATGTGCGTGCGGTACGTCCAACCCGATCACACTAAGGCCACAGCGATTACAACGAAACGACTTTTCAATGGCTTTTGCAATAGGTTGAGCAAACTCTAGTATTTCCTTTAAGTAATCGTTGGGCAAATCAAATAAGTTATCGATCTCAATTTTGGGAACTACCAATACATGACCCTCCCGCAAAGGGAAAATGTCGAGGAATGCAAAAAACTTTTCATTTTCTGCAATTCTATAGCTGGGAATTTCACCAGCAATGATTTTTGAAAAGATGGTCATACCCCTAAAAATTTTAGATTGTAGATTTATGATTTCGGATTTTATTCGCTCCCAATTCATTTGGCAAATTTAATTCTGCATTCCGAAATCTAAAATTGGGAAAGCCCCTTGCGGGGCTTAAACTAAATTGAGATGTCTTCTATCGTGAACTTTATTATCCCGGCCGGGGCCTGAACTTCAGCAGTTTCACCTACTTTTTTCCCTAACAGCCCTTTCCCGATCGGGGATGTTATTGATATCTTTCCGGCTTTGAGATCCGCTTCTTTTTCACTCACGATCTTATAAGTCATTTCTTTTTTTGTATTCAAATTGATTACTCTCACTTTTGTAAGAATGGACACTTTGCTTGTGTCAACAGTTGATTCGTCAATTACCCTTGCACTGGCAATCTGTCCTTCAAGAACGGCAATCTTGGCCTCAAGCAAGCCCTGTAATTCCTTAGCTGCATCATATTCCGCATTTTCTTTCAGATCTCCCTTTTCTCTTGCCTCGGCAATTGCCCTTGAAGCCGCGGGACGCTCTACAGCCCTTAACCGCTGAAGTTCGGTTTTCATTTGTTCTAATGTCTCCTGTGTTATGTATTGAATACCTGTCATAATGCACCTCCTGATTTTCCTGGTTTTGGAACAAAAACAGAAAAAAATAACAACG
Organism: Bacteroidota bacterium; assembly: GCA_005883765.1. Taxonomy (GTDB): domain Bacteria; phylum Bacteroidota; class Bacteroidia; order Chitinophagales; family Chitinophagaceae; genus VBAU01. Next base: position 21,848 of record VBAQ01000077.1, on the reverse strand, counting down.
CCCCAGTTAATGCTGAAGCGTTGTAATTGTAGACGACAAATATAAAGAAAAAACAAAAATCTTTAATAAAAAAGCCGATTTTTCAAATCATTTAAGGGAACAATTTTTCAATCAATACTTTGGCCATTTTATAAAATGCTTCTTGGCTATATCCGGCTATGTGAGGGGTAATAATAACATTTGGCTGATCCAGGAGCCAATTCAGTTGTTCTTTTTCAGCATTGGAATATGTCTCTAATTTTTCATTTTCCAAAACATCCAGGGCGGCCCCTGCAATCAATTTATTTTTTAACGCATTGATCAGGTCGTCCATTTTTGCGACCCTGCCTCTTGATGTATTCAGTAAATAAGGCTGCTGCTTTAATGAGGAGAAGAAATTAGCATTGGCCAGGTGATAAGTTTCCTCTGTTAGTGGCACGTGAAAACTGATAACGTTAGCATATCGACAGATTTGCTCAAGACTGGCCTCCTTGATATAGTTACGTCCGAAACCAAACTTATATTTGTCATACGCAAGCACCGTAACACAAAACGGCTTTAACAATGCCGCAAAGGCGCTGCCTGTATTCCCATATCCAAGGATCCCTACAGTTTTGCCGTTCAATTCCGTTCCTGTATTTTCTGCACGGAACCATTTTCCCTGGCTGATTTCCTTAAATGAAGATGTAATGTTGTCCATCAGGTTCAATAACAGCCCCAGGCAATGCTCTGCTACTGCATTGCGGTTCCCTTCAGGACTGCTTTCACACCTTATTCCTTTAGATGTTGCATAGTCCACATCAATTAATTCCATGCCACTTCCCAGGCGACCGATCCATTTGAGCGACGAAGCCGCATCAAGAATTTCTTTGTCAACTTTAATTCTGGTTGTAACTATTAAACCTGAAACATCCTCAATTTTCGCTCTCAACTCCTCGTAAGTTATCATTGGCAGATAATAAACATCACATCCTCTCTGCTTCAACTGGTCAATCAGATAATCATGCGCTCTGGCTGTAATGATCACTTTCAACATAAAGTTTTAAGGTAGCATTTTAAAACTAAGATTGGCGAAATCTTCCACGTTCAATTGCTCGGCCCTTTTATCAAATATTTTCTGTTGCAGGGTCTCTTTATCGAACAATTTCTTCACGGCGTTGCGCAACGTTTTGCGACGCTGATTAAATGCCGTCTTGACCAATAGAAAAAAACTTTCTTCGTCTTTCATTGTCAAATAATCATTCTTTGGTGTTAATCGTATCACAGCGCTATTCACTTTGGGCGGTGGTTGAAAAGATCTCTCACTCACTTCAAATAAGTATTCAACATTGAAAAAAGCCTGCGTCAGCACACTGGAAATACCGTAAACTTTACTCCCTTCGCTGGCAGCAATGCGCTGCGCTACTTCTTTCTGAAACATTCCTACTGCACATTGAATATCTTTTTTCCATTCAAGTATCTTAAAACGGATCTGGGTCGAGATGTTATAAGGAAAGTTTACGACGATGGTGAACTTTTCGTTGAAGGGTTTGTCCATGTCAAGGAAATTATTATGCACAATCTTTTCCTTCAATTCCGGAAAATTCATTAACAAATATTCGACTTTTTCTACATCAAGATCCACGGCTTTAAAATTAACGGCCGGGATTTTTAACAAGTATTTTGTCAGGGCGCCGGCGCCCGGTCCTATTTCAAGAAGATTTACAAAGGAGCATTGCTGAAGTGCCGCGACAATTTTTTTGCAAATATTTTCGTCTTTTAAAAAATGCTGACCTAAAGATTTCCTCAAGGTATACATGGCAGCAAAAGTAAAAGGATTGTCGCACGAATGTGGTAATAAAAAAATTCCCCCTCTTTTTTTGAGGAGGAATATGAAAGCAAATTAAAATAACCTATTTAGCAAGCACTACTTTTTGTCTGAATATTTCTTTACCCGTCGAAATAACAACCAGGTACATTCCATTTTGCAGGGAAGAAAGATTATCGATGCCCACCACATTCACGCCTGCCTGCATATCAGTTCTCATTTTGCGAACCACTTTGCCCGACATGTCGTAAAGATATAATTCCATAATGCCATTGTTTAGAGAATTGAAACTTACCTGCATCATGTCATGAACCGGGTTTGGCGCAATGGATACACGCGTGACAATAAAGCCATACGGAATGCGAATGATTTTACTGTAACTGATACCTCCGTTAGCCTTTGTTAATTTTAATCTATAATAGACCGCAGGTTTTACAGGCATAGAACTGAGATCATCATAAGCAGAATAAGCTGCTGACTGACTTTCTTCAGGGTCGGCAGCTACACGAGTAACGTAGTCAAAAAATCTGCCATCAAAACTTCTTTCAACCTCGAAATAGGAAACGTCTTTATTTTCTGCAATTGTCCAATCAAGTTTCGTGATGTTATTGTTGATTGCTCCTTTAAAAATTAAAACATTATTATCGAGAGTATGACACGTAGAGCTACGGGTGATGGTCACCGTGTCATAAGCATACGGGTTACAGCCCACGGCTAATCTCTGCGTAACAATATAGGTTCCCGGTGAATCCACTGTAATACTGACTCCTGAAGAAGGTCCAACAATATGACCATCTGTTGTCGTCCAGGTGTAGTTAGAAGAGCCAGAAGGGTTTTGTACTTGTATCAAGCTTACTCCAACAGTGTCGCAAAAAATCGGCACGTCGGCCGCTGCAACAGCTCTGGGAGCCAGGAATAAGTCGGTTGGAGCAACAAAGTCTTTTAGATCCGCAGTGAATGATGCTGATGAACGAGTTTTTACAACAAGCCTGTTAAAGGGTGTTCCGCAAACATCGGTTCCAAGGGTAGTTACGGGGTCAAGACCTAGTTTGGTAAGGTTTACAGAGAATTCTATAAACTGGTCCGCAACGTATTTACCATTGGTAGTAGATGCAGGTCCGCCACCACTATATTGGAGAGCGTTACTCTGCAACACAAGTCCGAAGGGACCAGACCAGGCATTATTCACCGAGCCCAAACCTGTATAAAAAGCACCAGACGTATTGGGCATTATACTGGCGTAACCATATGCGGCACCAGGAGTACCTCCATCAAACAAACCGCTCCAGTTAAACGCAGCCGGTACTACGGTTGACCAATCAGCTTGGCTTACCCAAATACGAGCTTCTATATTCGTCAACGTTGAACTCTGAAATGCACCAGTGAGAATGATATCGCCCGGTTTTATCACATTTCCTGCTGCATCAAATTTCCAGGATGTATGCCCCAGGTCCGGACCATAGCCGTAAAACTTTTGTGAGGGTCTGTCATAATAGATATCTGTTTGGTACAATTCAAAATCAAAATATCTGTTACCTGTAACATTATCCATTGATATTCCACCAAACATCCATAAAGAGTCAGTAGTATTCGGACCAGCTCTCCTGATATGCATAAACATATCCAGAATGTCATTCTTATCAGGGATCGCTTGAATACCTGGTGTCCAGATGGCTGGACTTTCCCCGTTTTTAGATGCCACCGTGAATACTGTCGTATCGGTGCCATGATAATCCCTGACGAAGATGGCGTCGAGCCAAAGCCTGTTATTGTATACTGTAAAAGTGGGAAGGCTCATTCCACGATAAAGAGTAGCCATTCTTTTTGGCCAAGGAGAAACGTCACTGTTATAACCTGCAATAATTGACGCAGCTCCCGTGGTGTCGATCACGTAGCGACCAGTACCTGCTGTTCCGTTATTGAACCAGTCGTCGCTCGAACCTGTGATCAGTCCATTAAAATAATTGGCACGAAGATCGGCATCCACACCAAAGTTTGCCTTGACAACGGGTGTGGTTATCTGCGCTTGTGAAAATAACGGGCCAATAAAAATTAATAAGCGTAAAAAAGTTTTCATAGGCACACATTTATATCAACCACTCGAAGTTTCATAAGACATCGGATATCGGAGACAGGTAACTGCATTTTACTGGTAGTTGTTAAATTTTTAGTGCGACATAATCTTGATTGTAGACACGTCCGAAGTTACCGTGCTGCCATCGTTCAAAAATGCTATGACACGATAATTTATCAATCCCGGAAAAGGATTTGGGTCGTGACATTTGTATGAACGCGATGAATTGCAGGGAATGTCTCCAACATCGACCCAAACAGAATATGGATCTGTAGGATCTTCATTCGTTCTCTCCACGCAAAAACCTGATGCGTTTGAAGAACTAAATGCCCAGGTTACAGTTCCACCTTTGCCCTGGCGATGTGTTCTTATAAAAGAAAAACTATCGCTGGTTTTTTTCAAACTTGTTTTTGGGGAAGGTTTTGCTATCGGTGTAGCTGAGATTGCTATAAAAGCCATTAATATAATGGCCACAATAGTGATCTTTGTTTTCATAAGTACGATTTTTGTTCCATAAAGCTATACATTCAAGTATTGAAATACAAGGGATATTTTCCCTGAAAACTTACACCGTTTGACAAAAGAAGTAGAACTAAGAAAATTTACTTACTGGTTTCTACGATAAAATGAAAAAACCCTCTTTTTGAGAGGGTTTTTAAATTTTGTTTTAAACCTTTTATTGTCTTACTATTTTTTGGAGCCAGATCGTTTCATTGCTGCTGCTTACGAGCTTCAAGATATAGACTCCCGGTGCCCAGGACCTTACATTGACGGAAAACAAGTTAGCCGTATTTCCGGTGGTAATGTTTTTTTGGTAAACAAGATGGCCAGCCAAGTCTGCAACCCGTAAGTCATATATCCCGGAATTGTTGCTGTTGATCTTCACATTTAAATTTTCTTTTACCGGGTTTGGATAAACAGAGACAATGATCGACGCATCGTGATAAGCGATGTTTATTGTCTTGCTATAAAATACGTGTCCATCATCATCCACTGATTTTACACGATAGTAATTATTGCCGATAACGGGGTAGGGATCAATTAATGAGTAAGGTCGTCCGTAGACTCTGCCAATAGGAACAAAACTACTCATGTCCACAGATTTTTCCACTTCAAAATATTCATGCTTCTGATCAATAGTCGCTTCCCATTTTAATTCAACGGTTTTGTCAGCCATAAGTCTGCCTGAAAAGCTGATAAAGGTCACCGGTAAAGGCATAAGATTTTTGTATGTCAATCTTAAGATCATACCTGGGCTCTTTGTGCTGGTACTGCTTCCGTTAAAACCACCTGTAGGTCCTGACGTAGATCCCGAACTATCCGTGATTGCCCAGATATATCCTCCATTTGGGGAAATGGCAATATCTCTCACTCTCCAGCTGTGTAGCAGCGGGAATGTGTCAACTGCGTTTGTACAAATGGTACTGTCAATCGCATCGCCGGTAGATTTTAATTTGAGCCGGAACATTCCATATTTTAATGAAGTAACCAGTAACGAATTTTGCCAGCCTGGTATTTGTGTGCTGGTATATAAATCGATGCTCGATGGAGCAATGGTTGGCCAGTTGAAAATATTACCCGTGTTACTTGTTTCGATCTGTGCCGGATTCCAGTTGAAGAAATCAAAAATCGGATCCTTGTAATTCGCATTTGCATTCGCAAAAGTTATTTCATCACTCACCGACTGGTTGGCAAGAATATTATTGAAAGTAAATCCATCTGAAGCATCATCAGCTGTCGTGTAATTGTTGTCAGCAACGCCGGCCACCTTTGGCCAACCATAGTTTTTGCCAGCCTCAATGATATTTACTTCATCATCCGAATGATCTCCATGCTCACTGCTATACAATCGCCACGTGCTGTTTACATTCCCCCACACAAGACCTTGCGCATTTCGATGGCCATAACTGTAAACAGGGGTTCGTAATCCATTTGTGGAATGTGTAAAGGGATTATCATTCGGAATCCACTGCCTCCACGTATTGAAGTCATGAGTAATTCCAAATGATGCGTCACCATCAGGTTCAGTATTCAATCTCAAAATCTTTCCCTCACATGTATCTTTATTTTGCGCGTTATTTGTCCTGGTTGTATTATTGAACTGACCCGCTCCCATATCGCCAATCGTGTAGTACAGTTTATAAGTGTTGTCAGGTCCTTCTGTTACCGGCCCGATCTTTAATCTTCCCGAGTTGTGATCATTACTTCCCGACAAATTGGAAATGACCGTATCCAGTACAACCAGCGTATCGCGATGTGGCAAGCTGGTGGGATTACCTGCATCAGCAGCAAAATAAAAACGACAGCGAATTATTTTCGACCTGAAGATACAAGGCGAGGATGCACTGGAAGGACAGGTTCCGCTATAAACATAGGCCACATATACCCAACGCTTAGCGCTGTTGGTCATAAATTCAGGATGGATGGCAAGGCCTTCCATTCCGCCCTGTGGCCATGTACCTACGCTGCGATCAAAGGTTGGTCCGGGGTTTCCATTGCTACCCAGTGACAGTTTCAATATCTGTTGCGCGGCAATATTTTGTTGTAAAGTTGTTCTTGACGAGCTTACACGCAATACACGGTACCCTCTTGCTTCTGTGATCCATAATGAATCGTCAGGACCGTAAGTTATTTCCCAAGGATAGCCAAGAGTCTTTGCAACTGTGTCCATATTAAATAGGGCAGTCGTTGAATCTGCTACGATGGCGGGCGAAGGATCGGTAACACAAATATCAAAAGTTGCGCTGGTAAGTGAAGTGCTCCCGGCAGAATACACTCTTACATAATAAGTGTTTCCGACCGTGAGGCCAGTCGAGGCGATCGAAGTGGTACCGCAGGCGACGGAAGCGAGTGAGCCACACGTGCCGGAAAATAACTGCAATCGTGCGCCCGAGCCAGATAAGTTAGCCGAAATACTGCTGAGTGAAATGGTAGGATTTGTTTTTGTCGCCACAAACTTATACCATACATCATCATCCGCGGTGCCAGTACAACTTCCGACCGAAACTCCCGAATTAGTTGCGCCGGTTACTGTCCCTTGTGCACTGAAACAGCTGATAGCTGTAGGCAATAAATAAGCATTGGCGCAATCATCATTCAAGGGATTTACCGTAACGGTGATGCTGAAAACTGAGCCCGAAGAATTACCTCCGATGGATCCTGCGCCAAAAGAATATACTCTGATATAGTACGTGTTTCCAATAAAACTTCTACATATGGAGTGAAAGAGCCCGTTAAATTGGCGCCCAGACTAGAAATAGTAATTGCGGTAGTAGTTGCGGAAGCAGTGAACTTATACCAGACATCAAATGTTGTTGCAAGTGTAGCTACCCCACAACTTCCTGAAGTTGATAAATCTGTAAGAGCCGACGTTGCTTTTTGCAGATTTCCTGTTGCGCAACCTACCGGTATGCCACTGCTCGCCGATGCAAGCCATACTGAGCCTGAACTATTTGTTGTTCCGATCGTGAGTGCAGTTGCTGTAGCGCAATCATCGTTTGAAGGTGGCGGCACATAAGAAACGCAGACACTAAACGCCCACTTGCTGGCAGGGTTTGCTGTTGGGTTCGTTGTTGTAAATACTCTGAAATAGTAAGTATTTCCTGGAGTTAAGCCCGTAAGACTAAGGCCTGCTCCTGCATCTGCACATCCAAGTGTATTCACTGCAGTTGCAGACGCACACGAGGAAGCATTATACGCCTCAATAAAAGTGTTCGTGCTATTTAAATTGTTTCCGAGTCCCGATAACGCAATATCAATTGAAGTAATACCTGCTGGAACTGTGAACGTGTACCACACATCATACGTGCTGGCGCCACAGGTACTGGCCGGACTTCCGGTTAGCGTCGCCTGGTAAAGGTTTTGGCCACCCGTAGCACCACAGCTCGTAACAGGAGTTAAATTCGTTGATGCACTGCAAAGATCATTGCCGGGAGCAGAAAATAGAGTTTTGGAAATTAAAATAAAAAATAAGAATTGAATAGTGGTTCGTGCAGTAGCTTGTTGCATGGTTTTAAGACAGGATTTGGATGAGTAAATACGTATTAAAAAAAAATAAAAGTAAATAAGAAAATTCAGAGCAGTAATAGCAACAATCCTATTTTTAGTGCAGAAAATACTAAGTAGTAATAAGGGGAAATTTTCTATTGCAATAAATATTTACACTTATTAGTTTTATCGCTCGTTTGATTAATTATAATATGATCGGGATTTGAGATAAGTTGAATCCAAATATCCTAAAAGCCAAATCCATTCCATGAAATCCATTTCTACTGCCCGTATCTTATTGTTTGCTTTCTCATTTATCAGTCTGCCGTCAATCATTTATTCACAGGCAACTTGTGTTACGGCGCCTGGTTTAACTCCAGGAACATCGTGCACTGCAACTACAGGTAATTTACAGAACGCTATTAGTGCAGCTCCTGCCGGTTCCTGCGGTGGAGCGACTTTAACCACCACCTATGGTGTATGGTATAAATTCACAGCGAGTTCAACCTCCTCAACCATCACAGTTAATAATTTAGGAAGCTTTCTTACTGCAACCACAACTTATTTAGAAGTCTTCAGCGGCAATTGCGCAGCGCTTTCAGTGATTTCGTGTCAAAACGTTTCTTCAAACCTTCCATTAACTACAGTATCCGGAACAACTTATTATATACGTGTGTATGTTACCAGCAATCCCACCGGTAACCCTATAAACAAATGGAATTTTGATATCTGTGTTCAGAATCCTCCCGCCAACGATGATTGTGCCGGCGCGGTCACCTTAACCCCTGCAGCCAGTTGTTCAAATACATCAACAACGGTAAGCCTCGCAACAGCAACCACAGGTCTTCCCGCTGGTTGTGAAACTGGAGGAACTCATTATGATGTCTGGTATAAATTTATTGCAGCCAGTACTTATGAACTTATCTCAATAAGTAGTTTGGGAAGCAATTTCACGAGCCCACAACTGCAACTGTATAGCGGCACCTGTGGTTCGCTCACTTCACTTCAGTGTGGCACCACGTCTATTACTGCCACGGGCTTAACCGTAGGCAATACTTATTATGTCCGTGTTTCCAACGTTGGTTCGGCTGTCACGAGCAATGGGAGCTTTAATATTTGTGTTTATCATCCAGCATCTTCAATTTATGATTATAGTAAAAGTTATGTAAACATCACAAAAGGAACCGGAGGTGGAACGATTAATCCTGGCGATACTTTAGAAATGCGAGGAACTTTTGTAGTCAGGATCGCCGGTTCTTCATTTGATAGCCTTGCCTTTTTTGATACTTTACACGTAGGTGGTGGCGTACGATTGGTTCCTGGTTCTATCGCATTAAGAACGAACGAAGGAAAAATTTATCGTCGCGACAGTCCGGTAAAATCAGCTTTCACGGATGCCTTTGATAGCGATGCCGGATACTATTATACAACCGGATCATCGGACACTGTTATTCGTATTAATATGGGTGTAGGAGCATCAAATGTAGCCCGTGGCAGCCTGTCAAATACGTCACGACCCTCAGTATTTAACAGCACCTGTATTATTATGGCTACTTATCGGGTCGTTGCGTACGCGGCTTATAACAGTACCATCAACCTGGGAGGTGGTGTTATTACCATGAGAGATGCCAATACAGGCATTGCAAACAATTTATCATTCAGTACGAGAAACGCTGTGGTTTATAGCAGTCCCGGCTTGTGTCCCAACGCGGTTTCTGCAAGCAATGCGATTGGTGGTGACTTCAACGGTACTTTCGGCACTCCCGCAGGAAGTCCTCCCTTCGCAAGAAACCGGGGTACTTCAGCAAATGTTTTAGGCTACACGTATAATACTTTTACCAGTGCAGCAAACGCTCCCCAGGATTATTATTATGGCATCGCCAACAATACAAGCGGAAGTTTTACAACAACAACTACCTGGGCTAAGCCAGATGGAAGCGCACCAAGTCATCGAATATTCAACGTGTGGGACATAACGGGCGATCATACCGGCGCAACAAATACCGCAAAAGGAAATCCCCCATGCGATACTACGAAAGCTGTTAGTGCAACTAACCCTTGTGGATACATGCTGGTAATTAACTCTGCCTACAAAACTGATACTGCTTTTCAATATGGTGTTACCAACTTATGTCCTAATACTTATTATGAGATCTCAGCCTGGGTTAAAAATATTTGTTATAAATGCGGTTGTGATTCAAATGGTGTCGGCACTTCTGGCGCAGGGTATCTTCCTTTTGCAACAAATGATTCTTCTGGTGTTCAGCCTAACCTTGCATTTGATATAAATGGTACCGATTATTATACTACAGGAAATATTCCTTATGCGGGTATCTCTCCAACCACGCAAGCAGGCTCCGATTCTACTAATGTTTGGGTAAAAAGAGGATTTGTGTATTTAACCGGAAGCAGCCAAAGTTCATTGACACTAACTATTCGCAACAATGCCCCGGGCGGTGGAGGAAATGACTGGGCACTGGATGACATTTCTCTTGCCACCTGCTTACCGAACATGCAATATTCACCATCCTTAAGTCCTACTACCTGTCAGAATAATCCAACACTCGCAATTAATGACACGGTGCGTTCCTATTTTAATAATTATTCCAATTATAAATGGCAGCGAAGCACGAATGGAGGAAGTACATGGACTGATGTAACATCGCCGGCAAGCACCACACCGACATGGAACGGCTCAGCATACCAGTATGTAACAACATACACAATTCCCCAGGGTAATACAACTACAGCAGACAGCGGCAATAAATACAGAGTCGTAGTGGCTACCACCTCGTCTAATTTGGGTAACAGTTCATGTCTTTTTACCGATGGCGTAAGTATCATCACGCTAATCGTAAATAACTGCGGACCGGTACTGGATGTCGATCTGCTTTCGTTCAACGGCAAGCTAAGTAATCACAACGCAAACCTGCTATGGATCACATCCAAAGAGTTTGAAGCTATTTCCTTCGTCGTTGAGAGAAGCGCTGACGGAATTAACTTTACCAATGTCGCAACTGTAGATGGGCATGGAAATTCTAGCAATGAAAATAACTACTATACTTTCACAGACCCAACAGCAGTGTTAGGTAGGGCATTTTATCGAATTGCAATGAAGAATGCCAATGGTAAGAAAAAATATTCCCAGGTCATTTCGTTAATGGATGAAGTGATCGACTTCAGCCTGAATAATATTCTCAATCCCTTTAACTATGAACTCAATTTTGAGGTCCAGGTTCCCGAAAACACCACCATTGAAGTCGTGCTGACAAATCTATCCGGTAAGCCATTAAGAAAAGAAAGCTTCATAGCATATGGCGGCGTTAACAGCTTGACAATTCCCAATACCGAAGGATTGCCAGCGGGCATCTATATTTTGCAGGTAAAAAATAAGGAAAAAATTATCAATAGAAAATTGATCAAGAAATAAATCTTGTCGTCCAGCACTGAGGCAAAAGGAAGAAATCAATTTCTTCCTTTTTTATTTTAAAGTGATTTTTTTGTTAGTATCTAACAGTAATTTTACCGGATAATACTAAGGCAATGAGTCCAGCTAGCAAACCAAACATTGGCATTTCCTGCGGCGATCTGAATGGAATTGGAATTGAACTTATCATCAAAGTTTTTTCTGATAACCGGATACTGGATCAATGTACTCCTGTGATTTTTGCTTCCAACAAGGTTATCAATTTCTATCGCAAATCCGTGCCGGAGATAAATTTTAATTATCAAAGCATAAAAGAATTAAGTCGCATAAATAGCAAGCAGGTAAATGTTTTTAATTGTTGGGAAGAAGAAGTGAGCATTACACCGGGCCAGCTAAACGAAACCGGTGGTATGTATGCCATCAAATCATTGCGGGCGGCAGTCGAAGCTCTCAAACAAAACCACGTGCATGGTTTGATTACTGCTCCCATTCATAAAAAAAATATTCAATCACCTGGATTTAACTTTACCGGCCACACGCCCTTTTTAAAAAGTTTTTTTAATGTAAATGATGTTGTAATGATGTTGTGCGCCGGCAGCTTTCGGGTAGGATTGGTTACCGAACATTTGCCTGTAAAAGAAGTGGCCCAGAATATAACACGCGAAAATATTTTATCTAAACTCACTATTCTTCATCAAAGTTTGATGAAGGATTTTGGAATCGAAAAGCCAAAAATTGCGGTGCTTGGCCTGAATCCGCATGCAGGCGATGAAGGACTAATTGGCAAAGAAGAAGAGGAAATTATCAAGCCCGCTTTGAAAGAGGCAAAACATTCTATGATCGTAACAGGTCCCTACAGCGCTGATGCTTTTTTTGCGAGACGTTATCATGAGCGCTTTGATGCAGTACTCGCCATGTATCATGACCAGGGATTGATTCCTTTTAAAACGCTTTCAGTGGGAGAGGGCGTAAATTTCACTGCGGGCCTACCGGCGGTCAGAACTTCGCCCGATCATGGAACGGCATTGGATATTGCCGGGAAAAACAAAGCAGATGCTTCTTCATTTCTCGCGGCTTTCTTTGAGTGTATTGATATTCTCCGTCGTAGAAATGATTATGAAGAAAGTCGGAAAAACCCATTACGCAAGATGACATCCGAAGTACTTGCCAACGCCGAGGATGAAAAAATCGAAGAACAATAGCCCGATCGCGCATCGACAAAAAAAATATTGATGTGTGACATGAAAAATCTCTTTTATCATATTTCCTGTTTAACATCTTGACGAACAAATATCTTTCTCTAAAAAAATATTTTTAGTATCCCGAAAATTACTGAAATAGGTTTCCATAAATTCTGTTTTATCTACGATAATTTACCTGGTAAATTTTCCTCCGCTAACAAAACCAAATGCAATTTTCTTCATTTACAATTGATTAATATCAAAAACAACTTAGCCACGGATCCATTCTTCGGCAACAGCGAAATTTGACTTTCACTAATTAAAATATCTTATTAGTTTTCCGCGGAAGATCAATTAGGTTCGATATCCATTTGTATGAAAAACAAGATCGCCATCATCATTGTTTCCTTCATTTCTATTTCCTGCTTTTCACAAAGCATCACTCCAGCCGTCATTAATATTTCTGGTGGCAGCTCACAGAAAGGGTATTACCAATTCGAATGGAGTGTTGGAGAAATGTCATTGATCAATGAAATGGAATCAAAGCCCAACCTGTTTGTTCTCACAAACGGTTTTCTTCAACCTTATTTATTAAATCCCGCACTCAATAATCCGAATAACCAGTTTAACGCCGATGAGATCAAAATTTTCCCGAGTCCAGCTTCGAGCTATGTGGAAATAAATCTTTTCACCCACGAGCAAGGCCGGTTAAGGATTGCTTTTTACAACGCATTAGGCCAGAAAGTTTATTCAACTGAATTGCAAACTTTCGGCGTCGACCTGATACAAAAAATCCCGGTTAGTCATTTATCATCGGGAACATATGTGTTGCACATTGAGCTGGAGGCTGACCAGAATTTTGTTTCAAAGAACGGTGCATATAAAATCATCAAAATTCAATAACCGATTTAAAACCAAATGTCATAGCGATGAAAAAAAATTTACTTTTTCTACTGCTTGTTTTTTCTTCTATTGCTTATGGCCAGGTGCCAAACCAAATCAACTACCAGGGTGTTGCGCGTAACTCTGTCGGGAACGTCTTACCAAAGAAAAATATTTCTGTTCGTTTGTCCATACATGATGGAAGTGCGACCGGTGTGGTAGTTTACAAAGAACTCAGAAATGTAACGACTAGTAATTTCGGGTTGTTCAATATTGCCATTGGAAGCCCGGGAGCAGTAAGTGTAACGGGAACAATTGCTACTATCGACTGGGGTGCCGGCGCAAAATTTTTGCAGGTAGAGGTCGATCCTTCCGGCGGATCAAATTTTATGGATCTTGGTGCAGCACAATTGTTATCTGTTCCCTACGCGTTATTTTCCGGAAACAGTGCGAGTGCTACACCTACAGGAACAGCTGCCGGCGATCTCGCTGGAAATTATCCTGACCCGGCCATTGCAACCGGTGCTGTGACGACAAATAAATTGGCTGATAATTCCGTCACTACTTTAAAAATTGCAGATGCATCTGTTACTTCTACTAAACTGGCGGCGGGGGTGATTCCTACCTCACTGCCACCAAATGGAGCAGCCGGGGGTGATCTTTTCGGAACCTATCCAAATCCGACCATCACTAATAATGCAATTACAACAAACAAGATCGCCGATGCTTCGATAACTTCGGCAAAACTTGCGGCAGGTGTAATCCCAAGTTCGCTGCCACCAAATGGAACGGCCGGTGGGGATCTTTCAGGAAGCTATCCGAATCCATCCGTCAACAAATTACTTGGAATTTCATTGAACGGTACGGCTCCCACAACCGGCCAGGTCCTAAAATTTAATGGTTTTGAATGGGCACCTGGCATTGACAATTCCGGAAGCAGCGGCGGATCCGCGGGAGGCGATCTTTCAGGAACCTACCCGAATCCAAGTATCGCAACCAATGCCGTTACTACTTCAAAAATTGCAGATGCGTCTGTTACATCTGCAAAACTTGCGGCAGGAGTAATTCCAAGTTCACTGCCACCAAATGGAACTGCAGGCGGTGATCTCTCCGGAACTTATCCAAATCCAACTGTTGGAACTAATGCCATTACAACAAATAAAATTGCGAATGCTTCAATTACATCGGCAAAACTTGCGGCGGGTGTGATCCCCACGTCGCTACCACCGAATGGGAGCGCGGGCGGAGATCTCTCCGGAACTTATCCCAATCCGAGTATTGCGAATAATTCAGTAACAACAACCAAGTTGGCCGATAACTCTGTTTCTACATCAAAAATTGTTGATGCATCTGTTACTTCAGCTAAGCTTGCAGCGGGAGTCATTCCTAGTTCATTGCCACCAAATGGCAGTGCAGGCGGTGATCTTTCAGGAAGCTATCCGAATCCATCCGTCAATAAACTGCTTGGAGTTTCATTGAACAGCACCGCTCCCACATCCGGCCAGGTTCTGAAATTTAATGGCACACAATGGGCGCCCGGAATTGATAATGCCGGCACCAGTGGAGGACCGGCAGGTGGTGATCTCTCAGGAACCTATCCCGATCCGACGATTGCGGTCAACGCGATTACAACAATAAAACTTGCAGACAATTCTGTCTCCACGACGAAAATTGTCGATGCGTCTGTTACCGCAGCAAAACTTGCAGCAGGTGTAATTCCAACTTCATTACCTCCCAACGGAACGGCAGGTGGTGATCTTTCTGGAAGCTACCCAAGTCCAACAGTCAGCCAGATCCAGACCGTTCCTGTAAGCAATACACTACCTTCAGCGGGCCAGGTTTTAAAATTCAATGGTGTACAATGGGCACCGGGAACTGATAACGGGGGCAGCGGCAGCAATCCGACCGGACCTGCAGGCGGTGATCTTTCCGGAAATTATCCCGATCCCAATATTGCATCGGGAGCAGTAACCACTCCAAAAATTGCGAATGGATCAATCGTTACGCCAAAACTTGCTGATGGTGCTGTGAACACAAACAAATTGGCTGATCTTTCTGTAACCACTGTAAAAATTGTTGATGGTTCAGTTACCTCGGCGAAACTTGCTGCGGGTGTCATTCCAACTTCATTGCCTCCAAATGGCTCAGCCGGCGGCGATCTGTCCGGCACTTATCCCAACCCAACAGTAAATAAATTATTAGGGATATCACTGAACAACGCGGCTCCCACGACAGGACAAATTTTAAAATTTGACGGAGTACAATGGTCGCCGGGGACGGACAATACCGGTGGAGGTGGAAGTCCAACTGGCCCGGCAGGTGGTGACCTTTCAGGAACATATCCCAATCCAACGATTGGAGCAAACGCTGTTACCACAGCCAAACTAGCGGACAACTCTGTAACGACTGCAAAAATTGTTGATGCATCTGTTACTGCAGCAAAACTTGCAGCCGGTGTTATTCCAACTTCCCTTCCTCCAAATGGAGCAGCAGGAGGTGATCTGTCTGGAACTTATCCCAACCCTTCAGTAAATAAGTTGGTGGGCATTGGATTGAACGGAACAGTTCCTACAAATGGCCAGGTTTTGAAATTCAACGGCACGCAATGGGCACCCGGAACCGATAATTCCGGCCTCACTTTACCCTACTCGAATAGCTTAAGTAGCGCACAAAGTCTTATTTCGGTTTCGAATAGTGGAACGGGCGCGGGCCTTGAAGGGATCAATTCATCCACCAATGCAAATGCGTTTGGAATCGTCGGGAAGATTACATCGACTACACCCGGAGCTTCTTCTGCAGCAGTGCGCGGCATCAACAGTGCAACAAATTCAAATGGAATTGGAGTATGGGGCTCGCATAATGGTTCTGGTATTGGCGTGTATGGAACTTCTGTTAATGGAAATGCCGTGCACGGATATTCTACAAATAGTATTGGTGTGTTTGGTACAAGTGATAATTATAGCGCAGCTTATTTTGATATCTCAAATGCATCCAACGCCTCTGATGCAGTCGTGGCAAATACAACAGGAACAGGCAACGGCGTCTACAGCCTCAGTGAGCAGGGCAACGGCGTGTGGGGCATAACTCTAAATGCCTTCGCGGCTGGTATTTTTGGTGTCAATGCCGGCGGCGGTGAAGCAATAACAGGGATAAACAATGGTGCCGGAACTGGTGCGGTGGTAGGAAGAAATTCTGGCAATAATGGCGTCGGCGTGTCCGCCATTGCAAATGATGGCGGCGCCAACAATGGTACTGCACTTGTTGCTTCTCTTCAATCAGGGAATGGCAATCTTGCAGTATTTAAGGTTGGCACTACCAACAAGGCGAGAATTGATGACACAGGTAAAGGATTTTTTAATGGTGGTACTCAAAACTCGGGAGCAGATGTAGCCGAAGCATTCGATATTGAAGGAGACAATAAAAATTATGAAGCTGGAGATGTGCTGGTGATCTCCCAAAATTCTGATCGCAAAGTAAAGAAATCTTCTTCTCCATATTCAACATTGGTGGCGGGTGTATATGCAACGAGGCCCGGTGTGTTATTAACGGAGAAAAATGCCGAGCAGGATCAACTCGATAAAATGGTACCGATGGGAGTTGTTGGCGTAATTCCGACGAAGGTTTGCCTCGAAGGTGGAACTATTAAACGAGGAGACTTACTTGTTACTTCTTCAGTTGCAGGCGTTGCCATGAAAGCCGATCCTGATAAAGTCAAGGTCGGACAAGTGATAGGTAAGGCCTTGCAGGAGTATAATGGAACATCGGTTGGTAAGATCAATGTACTTGTAAGCATAAAATAATTGATATTCAAATTAAAAGATCAATCATGAAAAAAAAGATCCAAATAAATTCCCTGGTATTGTTAATGACCAGCGCATGCTTTGTCACTTCCTATGGTCAACAACGACCTAGTGAAAGGTCCTTTACTTCAATCATGAACGAGATACAGCAAAAGCAGATCACGCGGAATAAAATGTTGCAGCAAATGAAACAAACTGCTCCTGCAAAAGCTGTTTCCGACAATCAAAATGCGCCGACTGCATCTGTCAATACGAAGGTGGGAACACCAACATCACAGCAACCCGTTCAGCGCGTTGAAACAACAAATACACAGCCAACAAATAGCAAGACAGTAAGTCAACAACCGAACCTTACCATAAAACCAAAAAAAGAATAAGTCATAGCTTGTTGATAATATAATTTGCATAAGTGATTTCTACGGTCCCTTTTTTGTTTTTAAGTCTTTCCTCATTTTTCTTTGATCCATCGTCATAGTCAAGTGTGATGCCTTTGGGTAATTTATAATCCTTAGTGTTAAAAGAAAACACGATCTTATCGGGCAATCCATACGCTGCATATTTTCCATAAGTCATATCCAACTCATAAGTGCCATTATCTTTAGTTGTAGTCTTTGATTTTTTTATCAGGATATTTTTTTCATCGACATACAGCGTTGACAATACTATGTCGGCTGTATCATCCTTTGGCAGCAATTTGATGACGCGTAATCCGGATTGGTTTTTACCAACATCGATAACATCAAAATTTTGCGTATTTAGGAGAACAGAATTCAAGTTAATATTGACGGAGCCTTTTGGTATAAAGGAAATTCCGGTCTCATTCACAATGCGAAGCATATCCGGCTTTTTATAATAAACCTTTACCGTTGCAACGGGGGCTTTGATAAAAGCAACATTGGTTTTCATTTTCCCACGAGCTTCATAGTTGTCTACTGACTGCAATTTTCTTCTAAGCTGTTGCACGATCTCTTCTGCCGTTTGAGCTTTCAAAGAAAATGCAGAACACAGCAAAACGATTATTGTGATTGTATTCTTGAGGTATTTTACCATACCATTTAGACCTGACATTAAACTATGGGTCATGAATGCTTTAACTTAAAATATCTTTCTTTCGAAACGCCCAAATCGCAGCGGTTACAAATAGAAATATATATATCAGCAAAATGGCCATGCTTTTCAAAATGGCCGGCAAATTTTCAATAGAGCCATTAATGGTTGTGCCATCATCGCTTGCCTTCACGTAAAAAAATCCCTTCCATGCCACCATGTGTGTCGTAAACAGAAACGGTTTGATTGTTTTGTCATAGATCGGGATATTCATTTCAGACAAAATGGTGAAAACAATTACAATACTCATGGTAGCAATGATCGGGCCTATGGAGTTTTCGGCAAACACACTTAACAAAAATGCAAGAGATGCAACGGTGGTAAGGGCCATTGCCGCGTATATAAAAGCTACTATGTATCGCCAGAAAACATCGTGGGATGCTATCTGATCAATGCCTGTGGAGCGCAGCACGACGAGATCATTTGTTCCAAACAATAGCATGCTTCCGAACAAACCTAATATCGCCAGGCATATTAAAAGCGCCACTGTATAAATGAATGAGGCCAGAAATTTTACCAGCATGTACTGCACTCGGCTAATGGGTTTTGTCAATGACAAGCGAAGAGTTCCCATATTTGCCTCACCGGCAATGGAATCGCCAGCAATGAGCGCAACAAGAAGAGGCATCTGAATTAAAAGGATATTCAGAACAGCGAAACAAACAAAATATCCATTGAGCAACCTGTTTTTGAAATCATCAGAAAACTCAAAGAAATTTTTGACGTTACTTAAGATCAGGTCAACATAGGATTTGCCATCAAATTTCAATGCGATTTGGAATAACAAGACAACCAACGCTATGGCACCAAAAGCTATATACGTTCGCGGCCGCCTGAATATCTTAAATAACTCAATCTTTAAAAGCTTCCACATGTTGATTTTCCGATGTAAGAGACAAAAAATAATTTTCCAGCGAGTGCCTGGAGTACAATGAAATGATCTCAATGTCCATTTGGACAAGTTTCTTTATCATCATTGGAACCTCACTGCGATGTAATTTGAATAAAATGTAGTCGCCTCTTTTAGTAAAAACATATTCCCGTAGATCTCCATGCTTTAATTTTTCAAATACTTCGGCGACATTATTTGTTTCCAACTCAACCATTGTTTCGGCAGGATCAAAAAGATCCGTCATCTTACCTTCCACTACTTTTTTCCCCTTGTCGATGATCAACATGGAGTCGGCAATCAATTCCATTTCACTGAGTAAATGTGAAGAGACAAATACCGTTTTTCCCATCTCCCGGCTTAAATGCAAAATGAGATTTCTTACATCAGTAATACCCTGTGGGTCCAGGCCATTCATAGGTTCGTCAAGTATTATCAATTCCGGATCATGAATCAGTGCAATGGCAATACCCAGTCGTTGCTTCATTCCCTGCGAGTAAGTCTTTACCTTGCTCTTTGCTCTTTCGATCAACCCCACTTTTTCTAAATACTCCATCAATTTTTTTTCAGAAACTTTTACCCCGCTCATGACGGCAAATATTTCGAGGTTTTCCTTTGCCGTTAAATACTTATACAGATCAGGTTTTTCAATGATCGCCCCGATCTTTCTTAAAATTTGTTTTCGGCATTTCTCAAGATCCATCCCAAATATTTCAATCTTACCCGAGGTAGGTTTAATTAGCGTAAGCAGTATGCGGATCATTGTAGATTTGCCAGCACCATTTTGGCCAAGGAAGCCATATATTTTTCCCTGGGGAACAGAAAATGAAAGATCAATGAGGGCTTTTACGTCTTTGAAATCTTTTGTTACACTCCTTACATCGATAACAGACATTATTGTATTTAAAGCGTTTTGACAAAAGTCAATTAATTAAAAGTAAAATAAAAAACCATTGCAAGAGTAAAAAACGCATGTTAGCTTTGCACCTGCAATTGTAAATATCCCTATCCAACTTACGAAAAACTACAATTAGCGGATCCGTACAAAGTTTACCGTTCCTCTACGGCTTCATTGTGCTGATCACAGTTTCCTCTACTACGAATACCAACCAATCAAGAGTTCCAAATTCCTGGAGAATCTATTTGATTATTCCAGAATATTGATATTCCAAACCAGGGTCACTGATAATGCCGGGTTGAAAATATTAAGCAACCCCGCAACTGATAAACTGA
Organism: Bacteroidota bacterium; assembly: GCA_005883765.1. Lineage (GTDB taxonomy): Bacteria > Bacteroidota > Bacteroidia > Chitinophagales > Chitinophagaceae > VBAU01. Next base: position 1,482 of record VBAQ01000077.1, on the reverse strand, counting down.
CCTTTAGTTTTCAGTCCGAATCGTGCCGGAGTGATGATTTAAATGTGCTTGATCTGTCAGGCCGTGTTCAAATCAGGCAAAAGATCAATTTATACCAGGGCGCAAATTTGATCAGCATTCCTTTGGCATCTGTTTTAGGAAACGGAATGTATGTACTGCAATTATCGACTGATAAAAACTTTACAGCTAAGTTTATTAAGCAATAATATAAACAAAGACGGTTCTTAATGACTATGAGTACAAATAGAGAAGCGAAAAAGAAAAGATCCCTTTGTTGGGATCTTTTTTCAACGCTCAAAGTGAAAAAGATCTTACAACAAAATTCGAGTGCAGCAAAAAAGGAAAAAATACGGTGATCCTGACTATGAATAATTTAAAAACAAAATGGAAATTTTTTTCAAAAAATACTTGCAAAAACAAAAATCGCATATTAGGTTTGTTATTCTATTCAGAAAACCACATATTCCTCCGAAGAACTACGATTAGTTGAATCCGTACTGTTGACCCTCTTAAAAGTTTACCTGTTATCATTACGGCTTGCCTCTAATCATAGTAACTGTGACTAACAGTTTTTTTCCAACCTCCTATTGATCCCGCTTTCCAAGCATCCTCCGAACAGCTTCACTATTTCCAATGTTTCTATGGGACATTTGAATCTCTATTAAATAATTCAAAACCCCTAAGAAATGAAAAAGATTTTTACCCTATTCGCATGCACATCATTAATTGCAGCGAAATCGTTCTCGCAAATTTCAGAAACTTTTGAAACCTCAGGTGACGTTACCAACATGATCAACGAATGCTGGACGTTCACAACGGTCAGCCACAACAATTCCGCGCCAATAGATGGAATCGGCAGTATGACTTCACAGCTTAACAGCACGAGTCAAATTGCTACTCCTTACCTCAATATTGGTTCAAGCGTAACTCTTAGTTTTGACTATCAGCGGGTGGCCGTCTCGGGTGGCAGCCGAACTTTAAAAGTTTACCTGGTTGACACCACTGGAAATCAGACCATCCTTGACAACATCGTCTTGAATGATGGAAATCTTCACAGTTACTCAAATTCGTTTGACAATTCCAATACGCCCGGCAACCACTTTCCTTTGAAAGGGAAGATCATGTTCCAGTTTAGCAATAATGTCAGCGTAACATTCGATGAACTTAACATCTCAGCTAATTACTTTTATCCCGGTGGTTGTGCACCTTCACAGAGTCCGCTGCCAGTTAAGCTTGTCAGTTTCCAGGGCAATCTCAACGCTGGCAAAGTGAGCTTACAATGGACCGTTGCAGAAAATGAAATGAACGATCATTTTGAAGTTCAAAGAAGCGTAGATGGCAAAGTATTCGAAACAGCTGGCCTCGTTGTAGCCAGTGGCAAGTACGGTTCAGAGAGTTATTCCTTCAGTGAAGTCATGAATTCCGATAAGAATTATTACAGGTTGAAGATGTTTGACAAAGATCAGGTGATTAATTATTCAA
>VBAQ01000277.1 GCA_005883765.1 Bacteroidota bacterium | reverse complement strand
GAACATCTTATAAAGCTATTGTGAAACTTCCCGATACAATAATTATGCGGGAACTACCAAAAACACTGGAACAAGGATATGTTTTGAGGGTTAATAACATAAACGAGTCACAATTCCGCGTAAGCATATCTACCAACATAAAATCGGCGGAGTTTGTTTATTTGTTTGTACATACGCGGCAAATTCCAAAAATCGAAAAGAAACTTCTTTTAACGAATGGTGTCGCTGAATTAGTGATTGATAAGAATAATTTAGGAGAAGGAATTTCGCACATCACCGTTTTTAATAGTGAAACCATGCCCGTATGTGAACGCCTGTTTTTCATACGACCCACCCAAAAACTCATTATTCAATCTAGCGTCGATGGATCCCAGTTCACATCTCGCAAAAAGGTCAGAATAACGGTCAGCTCCGTGGACGAACTGAAAAGATCAGTGCCTGCTGATATGTCCATTTCCATATACAGATCAGATTCTTTGGGAATACAAAACGCGGACATTGATAATTATTTTTGGCTTACTTCAGAACTAAAAGGAAATATTGAATCACCGGCTTATTATTTTTCTGAGGTGGGGCCTGAAGTTGACGAAGCCATTGACAACCTTATGTTAACTCATGGCTGGAGAAGATTTACCTGGAAAGATGTGTTGCAACGCAGGAAGCCGACTTATCCTTTTGTGCCGGAATATAAAGGGCATATTATTTACGGCAAGGTTACCAATACAAAAACTGGTTTACCTGCAGCCAATGTGCTGACTTACCTGTCAGTTCCCGGCTCAAGGGTGCAATTGTACAGCTCAAGAAGTGACCCGGCAGGAAGTGTTCGTTTTTATACAAAAGATTTTTTTGGACCTAATGAGATTGTTTTGCAGACGGACAATCGCACTGACACAACTTACAAGCTGGAGATCATCAGTCCTTTTTCAAACAAATTTCCGACGGGAAGCTTGCCATTTTTTGATCTTTCGCAAAATGTCAAAAACCTGCTTACCGATTACAGTGTCAGCATGCAGGTTCAGAATAATTTTATCGGCGAAAAATTAAAACAATTCTATACACCAGTTGTCGATACAAACGCATTTTTTGGTAATCCTGATAAAGAATATTTATTGGATAATTATACGCGGTTTTCCACTATGGAAGAAGTTTTGCGGGAATACGTGTACGAAGTGCTGGTAAGAAGGCAAAAAGAAAATTTTCATCTTATAATGGCAGATGCTGACAACAAAATATTTCTCAATGATCCTTTTACCCTTTTCAACGGAGTTCCCGTTTTCGATCCGAATAAATTAATAAAATATGATCCTTTAAAGGTCAAAAAAATTGACATTGTAAAAAGAAAATATTTTTACGGTCCTTTAATATTCAACGGAATTGTAAATTTCACAACCTATTCTCCTGATCCTTCAATGTTAGCTGAACTTGATCCTGTGATTATGGAATATGAGGGATTGCAATACCAGCGTGAATTTTATTCTCCTGTTTATGAAACTCAGGAAGAAATTTCCAGCCGTTTGCCTGACTTCAGAAATGTTTTATACTGGTCGCCCGGCGTTCAAACAGATGCGCAAGGCAAAACCGAAATAGATTGCTTTACTTCTGATCTGAAGGGAAAATTCATTATCGTATTGCAAGGTATGAGTACGGATGGGAGGGCAGGTGAGAAATCTATTTCATTTGAAGTCAGGTAGCTTGTGAGTTTTCGGCTCCGTCATTTTCTCAATGGGACTGGTCAAATTATTTTGCAGGGAATGATCGCATCTTCGTCAAATGAATAAACAGCGCACATCCTGTGGTAGCCATCGGCAATAACAACTTTCCCATTCGCACTGTCTCGCACCAGGAGGAGCGGAGAGAGATTTACGCCTTTTTTTATTTTCCTCCTGTCTTTGTTAACATGAGAATTGCTGACTCCGAGTAGTGACAGTGATGAGGAACGAAAAATATCTTTTGCCTTGAATTGACAAATGGGAGCGTTTTTTAGATCATCCACCATTTTAGCCGCAGTCGCTTCGTCATATATCAGCGACAAATAAGAAAGGGCTGCAGGATAATCCTGATCTTCGGGCTCCCTTAGCCACTTTATATTTAAGATTTCCGCCATAAACAGACAGTATTTGATTGGAAACGGTAAAGATACATTGACGTGTCAGTTTTGAATGGATTGGCTTTATTTTGTATCGTGAATCTCTACTTCGCGGCGACTGTGTGGGATCCGCATAGCAGATCCCAAAAAACATCATAGAATGTTACAAACAAAATCCCAATACGACCCCACCAAATACAAAACTCCAACCGGAACGACCATGAGTTGTAAAGGATGGATCCAGGAAGCGGCATTGAGAATGCTGCTCAACAATCTTAATCCTGAAGTGGCCGAGAGACCGGAAGAACTCATTGTCTACGGCGGTAGGGGCAAGGCTGCAAGAAATTTCGAGGCACTCGATGCGATCATTGCAGCTCTGAAAATACTTAACAATGATGAAACTCTTCTCATCCAGAGTGGCAAGCCCGTGGGTATCATGAGTACACACAAAGATGCACCGCGTGTCCTCATCAGCAACAGTCAGCTTGTGCCCAACTGGGCCAACTGGGATCATTTTGATGAGCTCGAAAAAAAGGGATTGACAATGTATGGCCAGATGACGGCGGGTAGTTGGATCTACATCGGTAGCCAGGGAATTGTGCAAGGCACTTATGAAACTTATGCTGCAATCGCCGAAAAATATTTTAATGGCACGCTCAGGGGCACACTCAATGTGTCGGCCGGTCTTGGAGGCATGGGTGGGGCACAACCACTGGCCATCACCATGAATGAAGGCGTTGCCTTGATAGCAGAAGTGGAAGAGTGGCGCATTGACAAACGTATTGCTTCAAAATATCTTGATGCAGCCGTGACTGATATTGACGAAGCGATCAACGAGGCCCAAAAGTGCAAGGCACAAGGAATAAGTAAGAGCATCGGTGTAGAATGTAACGCGGTTCATTTGCTGAAGCGACTGGTTGAGCGCAACATTATTCCGGACACACTCACCGATCAAACTTCGGCGCACGACCCACTTACTTACTGGCCCCATGAGATGGATTATCAATACGCGAAAGTGTTGCGGGAAGAAAATCCCAAACAATATATCGATTATGCATACAATTCCATGCTTCTCCACGTGCAACTAATGTTGCGATTGCAGAACAAAGGTGCCATCACATTTGACTATGGGAATAATATTCGTGCAAGGGCGAAGGAGCGTGGACTCAAAAATGCATTTGACTTTCCCGGGTTTGTTCCTGAATACATAAGACCGCTCTTTTGTGAGGGCAGAGGCCCTTTTCGATGGGCGGCATTGAGTGGCGACCCCAATGATATTGCAGTTACTGACGAGGTTATTATGAATATGTTTCCTGATGACAAGGGATTAATACGCTGGATGACGATGGCAAAAGAAAAAATTGCCTTCCAGGGATTGCCTGCGAGAATTTGTTGGCTGGGACAAGGCGAAAGAGAAAAGGCAGGACTTGCATTTAATGAGTTGGTGAGAACTGGAAAAGTAAAAGCGCCCATTGTAATCGGCCGCGATCATCTGGACACGGGTTCTGTTGCCAGTCCTAACCGTGAGACCGAAGCTATGCTTGATGGCAGCGATGCCATAGCTGACTGGCCCATATTAAATGCGTTAGTGAATACGGCGAGCGGCGCAAGTTGGGTTTCGTTACATCACGGTGGGGGAGTGGGTATAGGTTACAGTATTCACGCTGGCATGGTGATCGTTTGTGATGGCACAATCGACGCCGATGAAAGATTGAAGAGGGTTTTAAGAAACGATCCCGGCATTGGTGTCATACGGCATGCTGATGCCGGATACAACATAGCACAGCAGACAGCAAAAAACCATGGTTTAGATATTGCTGATAGATTGACGAAGTAACACCCCTCTCCTTAAAGGAGAGGGGGTTGGGGGTGAGGCAGCCCAAGAGACAGCGAAAGCACATAACTTAGATATAGCCGATAGATTGAAGAAGTAGCGACCCTCTCTTTAAGTAGAGGTCCGAAGGACTCCTTTGGAGGGTTGGGGTGAGGCCAAGAAGTTATAAAAA
>VBAQ01000276.1 GCA_005883765.1 Bacteroidota bacterium | reverse complement strand
ATGTTTTCATCACGGCGTGTCCCATTTCCTCCCGATTGCCATCGGGATGCCTATTGCTAATTGCAAATTCATTTGCCTTCAATTTCAGCTTTCTACCTCGCTGTCACTTTTTTGTCCACCCTCAGTCACTTTATTGTCACCATTAAAATTTTGAAATAGATAACTGCCTACATAATTTGATTGTATTGAAAATCTCATTCGCGATGTGCCATGCTGAGAAGAAATCTTCCGTTCGTTTTAATTGTGCTCGTGACAGCGATACTCATAACCATTGTGATATGGTTGTTTGCGCGACGAATGAATAAGCTGGAGGAGAAAATAAATATAAGCGCAGGCCCAGTAAGCGCGAAGGCTTCTATGGAAAATTTTTGCGACCGACAAGGAATTGTCGAAGCAGATGCGGGTTAAATATCTTGATCAATCAAATTCATTTATCAAAAAATTAAAAATGAAAAGACGATTATTAAACCGACAAGCCAGGGCAGTTATGCTTGGCTTGTTCTTCTTGCATTCCGTCCAAATGTTGTTCGCCCAGGACTGGGCGGGCGTTACGGGCATCGTAGCTCAGGACGTTGCAGTCGGAAAGAATGGTTCAGTTTGGGCAATAGGGATAAATAATATGATATTTTGGTGGAATGCAGTTTCCTGGGAAACAATGCCAGGTTCAGCGGTCCGAATAGCCGTTGATCCAGCCGGCAACGCCTGGGTGGTAAATTCGAACGGTAATATTTTCCGATACAATCCCAATAGTAAAGGTTGGGATGTCATACAAGGGCTTGCCACCGATATTGGTGTGGGCGCTGATGGCAGCGTGTGGATAATCGGCAGAAATCACCTTCCTGGCGGATATGACATTTACAAATGGGTGGGATCAGCATGGAAGCAGATACCTGGCAGCGCAACTCGGGTGGCGGTAGACGCTGCCGGCAATGCCTGGATCGTAAATAGCGGGAATAATGTATATCACTTGGAAGGAAACATGTTTGTGCTGAAACAAGGAAGTGCAAAAGACATTGGTGTGGGCGCGGACGGATCGGTGTGGTGTGTCGCCACCAACGGGAATGTGGAAAGGTGGAATGGAAATGGATGGGAATTCAAAATTGACAATGGATCACAGGTCTCTGTTGCCCCGGAAGGAAATGCATGGATCGTCGATAACACTGGAAAAATTTTCCATTCACTCAATGCGGGTACAACTCCAATACTGGCGCGAACAATATTTCCCAGGAAACAGGGCTATGAGTATGCGATTCTAAAGGCCCTTAATTATGGACCCCTGAACAATAAGGTTATGTTAGGGGGAGCCACAGGCAGTTTTAATAACCTCGACGATTTAGGGAAAGCTTTTGGTACATATGCTTTACTTTCTGCAGAAATCATATTCGCACAAAATCCGATCATTAGCGCGGATCAAATCCTTGCAAAAATAAACATAGATAATGCGGTGAGGTCAAGTTTGAATGGCGTCCTTTGTACGGTTATAATGATGTCGATTGTATCGAAGCAAGATCCTGCGATTTCGTTTGAATCGAGAATGGCGTTGAGAACCTGGTGTGAGAACTTACTTTGGAGCGTGAAAGTCAGGAGTGCCAAGGCGATCTTAGGTGAATATCAAAAATGGAAATCAGATCCCTGTTCTTACCAGGCAGATGGGTACAAAGCTCCCCCTGACTGCGCGCTAAAAGGATTGAATTTCACTCAATGGTATGGAACAAGGGCTGCCCCGGAGGACATTATAGGAAAAGCAGGAATGAAATCAGTTTTAGCAAACAACGCAGATGCAATTGCTTCGGGTGTGAGTATAGCACTTGGCAGCGCAGCGATAACCGCTTCTGCGATTGCCGTGGCAACTGGCCTTGGTACTACTACAGCCGTTGTTTTTGGTAGTGGTGGATTTACAGGGGCAACAGCGCTCATGGTTACAACCACTTCGCTGTTTACCGCGTTTGGCGGTTCTACAGCAACCGTTTCGGGCGCTGTGGTAACGTCAGGAGCAATCGGTACAATCAGCTGGGCTGGAGTAATTGCAGCTCCCGTGGCGGCGGCTATCATTGCGATTGTTGTCGGAACCGTGGAGGGATTTCGCGTGGCTGAAGCTGTAAAGGTTGAACCAATGCTGAAAATGAAGTTGGGCGCCGCTATGACTGATCATATCAACCTCGCAAATGCAATGGCGGATAGCAATTCGAGGAGCATGTTTTTTATTGCCTTTCAGGAATCCGCAATGAAGAATTACCTGGTGCCTGACCCAAAGGTTGATGGCGAGGTGAGATTTTACTGCCAGGCAGGTTACGTTTCAAGTTTCAAATTATCCTATACCGTCAATGGACAAAGTCAAAGCTTCACTACACCTGACCTGTCGGTCGGTACCGAGAAATCTTTTCCCATACCCTACAACGCGACGAACATCAGGGTTCAGGGTTGGTATGCGCTGGGTGGTTGGAAAGAATTGTTTAACCAGACGTTGGATCGTCCGACATATGTCTGTTATACTTCTTACGGAACGGTGTTCGAGCCCAAGGTAAAAAATGACTGCCCCGAAGTAGGCGGCATGACGACGAAACCTAATGAACTTACAGTTACGCAAGGTGGGGGTTACGCGGCAAAGATAAAGCTCACGTATGACCAAAACGGAAAAACGACAGTCGTCTTGGATGACGGTAGTGTTTCAGCCGGGTGGCGAAAAGTGTTTTCGATCCCTGCAGGAGTGACCAATATTCATCTGCAGGCATGGAGTAATACGGGCGTTGTTTGGGACCCATTGAAAAGTATAATTGACAAGACCTGGCCATCGCCGCCGAATGAGTGTATCAAAGTGTATGGAACTACACTCGATCCGAAATGGGATAATGAATGTAATTAAGTAAAACAAGCCAGTATTGTATGCGAATGAAATTTTTGTTGATCATTTTTCCTGTAGTTATTTCATTGAAGAGTTCATGCCAAAAAGAATTAAGCTACGATGGTTATTATGTGAGTGTACCCGACAGTAATACCATCAGCCTGTTCAAATATTACCTGCGTTTTTATCCCGATGGTACCGTCATCGGGGTAAATACTGCGGGCAAGCCCGACAACTTAATTCCGTGGTTTAAAAAAGAAAACAAAACTCCCTACAAAGGCCAGTATATGATATCAGACAGTATAATCAAATTTTCAATGGTGAGTGAGCAGGGTGAAGTTGACTATAAAGGCAGTCTCATTCCTGACAATAGGCTTCTATTGGTTGTAAAAAGTTTGATCAATAAATACGAAGGGAAAGAAGAGTACAATTTTATGAAAATGGAAAAAATAAAATAGACTGTTTGCGGTTCTTCCAAGCTGGTTTTGCAATTATTCAATTTGAAAAGAAAAAGTATGAAGAATTTTTTCACAGCACTGTTGATGCTGCTGATTCGTTTTCCCGGATGGAGCCAGCCCAGCACGGACGCAGCTGCAGGGAGCAACCTGGCCGACGAAGTTGCACGGCTGAAAGAAAT
>VBAQ01000267.1 GCA_005883765.1 Bacteroidota bacterium | reverse complement strand
TTGATTGAAAGCCGTTGCTAGATTGCCTTGTACAAACGGTAATGTAAACATGCTGAACAAAGAACTATCAGCATATTTACCTGATGCATACATTGATTTATCACCAATGCTGAATAATGATTTTATTTCTTCATCAGATACCCGACAAGTATTTATAACACCAGGAATTTCCCTTTTTATATCGGCATACATGGGTCTTGGTGTTGACCAATTTGTAAAAGTGTTACCAGCATACGTTGCATTCTCACGTATTGCATGTAGATTCTTTTTATTTACGTTGTTATTATCCCAATTCAATTCATCTTCCGCCCATAAAAAAATCAAGCCTGCACATGCAATGCCAATAGCCAAACCAAAAATGTTGAGAAAACTGTAAGATTTATTCTTCCGCAGATTTCTAAATGTTGTTTTGAAATAATATTTTATCATGGCAATGTTTTTATTCTGTTCTCAAACTTTTTACCCGACGCTACGGTCGGGATTAAATCTCTACTCACTCTGTTCGTAAAGATTTAACAGGATTTGCTATCGCTGCTTTGATTGCCTGGAAGCTTATCGTTATTAATGCAATTAATATTGCTGTTAATCCTGCAACTACAAAAACCCACCAGCTTATATTAATTCTGTATGCAAAACTTTGCAGCCATTTGTTCATTGCCCACCATGCAGCTGGAAATGCAATCAGCGACGCAATTAACACCAGCTTAATAAATTCTTTTGATAGCATTTGTGTTACCTGTATAACACTTGCGCCAAGCACTTTTCTTATACCGATTTCTTTGGTGCGTTGTTCTGCTGTAAACATGGCCAGTCCAAACAAACCGAGGCAGGCAACAAAAATGGTAAGGCCTGCGAAAATTCCCAGTATGAGACCAGTCTTTTGTTCCGATTCGTAGGTATTATTAAACCGGTCATCCAGGAAGGAATAAGCAAGCGGCTCCTCTGCACCATAATCGGTCCACCGCTTTTTTATAACAGCTAATAAGCCTTCGATATCTTTTGTTTTCAATTTTACGACCATGGTTCCCGCATTAGGGGAAAGCACCATTACCAGTGGTGATATGAGCTCGTGCAATGACTTGAAATGAAAATCCTTTACAATACCTATGACATTGTAGGAGACTATTTCACCGCTATGTTTCGTGGTGGAAATAATATGGCCAGGTGCATTTTCTCCCCAACCAAAAACCTTTGCTGCTGTTTCATTCAGGATAATACCGGATGAGTCACTGGTTAAACCTTTGGAAAAATTTCTTCCAGTCACCAATTTAATCCCAAGTGTTGGTATATAATTTTCATCTACTTCATACCTGAGTGTCTTTACCATTTGGTTGGGGTTTTCTCCGGGATAAACAAAAAAGTTATTATTATTACTTGGCCCGGCAGGCAAAAAGCCTGAGTTGCTTACATTGGCAATACGAGGATCGTTGAGTAGTTGCCGGCGAAATATTGCCTCATTTTTACCCAGCATCCAGGTGTCAGGTAAAACCATTACCTGGTTCTTATCGTAACCTAATTTTTTATGTTGAATAAAGGAAAGCTGTTTGTAAACAACAGTTGTACTTACTATCAATATTATTGAAATGAAGAATTGGAAAACAACCAGGCCACTGCGTAATCCAATGCTTCTTTTGCCGGAGGTAAATTTCCCCTTCAACACAGCAACTGGTTTAAAGGAGGAAAGATAAAATGCCGGGTAACTGCCTGCCATAATCCCTACCAGTAAAACAAACAATAATAAGCCAGGCAATAACAATGGATGATCAGCAAATTGGAGCGTTAGGCTTTGCCCGGCCAGCTTATTGAAAACCGGTAAAGCCATATACATAAATACAATTGCCAGAAGAAGCGCTATCGCTGTAATGAGGACAGACTCAAGCAGGAACTGCCGTACTAATGCCAGTTTCATTGAACCCAATACTTTACGAATACCAACTTCACGGGCACGTTTAGACGCACCTGCTGTAGAAAGATTCGTAAAATTTATACAGGCGATAAGCAGCATGAACAAAGCAATGGCTCCGAAAATATAAACGTAACGAATATCGCCGGCCGGGCTAAGATCATTGGCGAAATTTGAATGAAGGTGAATATCTGTTACAGGTTGTAAATGAAAGCTGAGATCATTCCCTTTTTTTCTAAAATCGGCCAGTGTTACATGCATGGCCTGCAACATTTGAGGGCCCATATATTTATCAACTATCTTGGGCAATTTAGCTTCCAGTTTTTTGTAATCATACCCAACTGGTAATACCAAATAAGTATAAAAGTTAGAACTCATCCATGTTGGCTCTCTTGATTCCGGCAAACCGACCATTGATGCGAATATTTCAAAATGAAAATGAGAATTGACAGGTACTTTATCAATTACACCGGTTACTTTACAGGGTACATTTGCCCCATCTTTAAAGCTTATTACTTTACCCATTGGATCTTCATTACCAAAATATTTATGTGCCAACGATTTTGTAATAACAATTGTATTTGGTTCCAGCAGGGCTGTTTTAGCATCACCTTCAATAAGAGGCAGTGTGAACACCTGGAAAAAATTTGAATCAACGAATGCAAAGGCGTCTTCTTTAAAAGATTTATCTCCGTATATAAGGCGGGGTGTACCATAATCACGGATACGGGTAGCTTCCTGTACTTCAGGGAAGTCTGTCTTCATCGTTTGCGCAACAGGAGGCATTATTGATGCCTCATTAAATGTTTCTCCGGCCGCTGAACCCCGAAAACTAATGCGTACCATTCGATCCGCCTTTTTATTATAGCGATCATACCCTAATTCATTACTTACAAAAAGCATGATGATAAGGCATATAGCAATACCAATTGCCAAACCAAAAATATTGATGGCGGAAAAAATTTTATTTTTAAAAAGATTTCTAAAAGCTGTTTTAAAATAATTTTTTATCATGGCTATAAATTTTATTCTGTTCTTAAACTTTTTACCCCGACGCTATGGTCGGGATTAAATCTTTGCTCACTCTGTTCGTAAAGATTTAACAGGATTTGCAATTGCTGCTTTTATTGCCTGGAAACTTATTGTTAGTAATGTTATTAGCAATGCACCAAAACCTGCGGCTGCAAAAATCCACCATGATAATGTTGTTCTATATTGATAATTCTGCAGCCAGTTATGCATAAAGTAATAAGCGATGGGTGTAGCAATAAGAAATGAAATCAATACCATCACTACAAAATCTTTTGACAACAGTTGCCACAGGTTAAACACCGATGCGCCTAACACTTTTCTTACTCCGATTTCTTTCACCCTTTGTTCTGCCATGAATGATGCCATACCAAACAAACCGAGACAAGAAATAAAAATGGCAAGTGCTGCAAAGAAGCTGGCTAAGTTGCCAATGTGTTGTTCAGCTTCAAATTTCTTAGCGAATTCGCTATCTATAAACTTGCACTCGAAAGGACTGCCGGGATTATATTTTTTGAATACAGGTTCTATTTTTGCAAGAGCATTATGTGCATCCATGTCCGGCTTTATTCTAACCGTAATAAAATTAGCCCAGTTATAATCCATAATAAACAAGGTAGGACTAACAGAACTGTACGGAGATTCCATCAACATATCTTTTACTACTCCTGTTATTTTATGGTTTATTCCATTATAGCTAATCATTTCTCCTACAGGATTTTTTAAGCCTATTAATTTAGCAGCCGATTCATTTAATATAATTGCGCCTGAATCTGTAGTGAAGTCTCTTGAAAAATCTCGTCCTTGCGTTATTTGCCAGCCAATAGTTTTACCATAATCATGCGTTACCCCAATTGCTCCAAAAAGAGGGCTGGAATTTGGATTTTTACCTTGCCATTCAAAACCCGTAAGCGCAGCACCAACACTGGTTGTAGAGCTTGAAGATTCTGACATATTTTCTACTGCGCCTGTTTTCAAAAGGTCATTTCGCAGTGTATTATAGTGCCCGCTAAGTTCAGAAGTATTTATTGCTACAGAAATCAATCCTGCTCTTGAATAACCAATTGGTCGTTGTTTGGCAAATTGAATTTGTCTGAAAATAACAATGGTTCCTATAATCAAAGCAATAGAAACTGTGAACTGAACTGTAACTAAAACTTTTCGTGGCAATGCTGCTAGGCGACCCGTTTTGAAAGTTCCTTTCAGCACTTTCACAGGTTGAAATCCTGAGAGATAAAGGGCTGGATAACTTCCGGCAATGAGACCTGTAATTAAAGTAAAACCTAAACCTGTAACCCAAAAGAAAGTGTTGCTCCACGGTATTGATACTTCTTTACCTGCTAAACCATTGAAAAAAGGAAGCGATAGCTGCACC
>VBAQ01000254.1 GCA_005883765.1 Bacteroidota bacterium | reverse complement strand
TTGTTCCGATGTAATCAATAAAATCCGGCCCCATTCCCTGCTGTCTTATGAGCATCTGCATCTGGGCCCTGTGATGAATGGAATGATAATTTAATTGTAAAGCAATATCTACTAGTTTCGCCCGCCATCTACCCACCACCGTACCCAATAAATTCTACTTCGCTAAAAAATTTGCTCCTCACTTTTATTTCTAAGAAAGTTGACCCACGTCTGCAGACTGTCATTCCACTTGCCTCTAATTCATTTAAACGATAAACCGGATCCCACCAGCTCATTCCTGGCGCATTTTTATGCCACAAGATTCTTGCCATCCATTTGTTTTGTGAGTTAATAATGTGGCTAAAAAATCTTATACATCCCTCTCCATCGGGCAGGTTAATTATTTTTTTCAACATTTTTTTATTGGCACTGTCGTTAAAGAGAAAACAGTCAATAAGATAATCCCGCATCAGCACAGCAAAAAAATTTTGGGTTTATTGATAACTCAAACGAAATTAATAGCACTCAAAAAAATGCGACTTAGAAAACTTGCCTTTTATACAGGTATTTTGCGTTGAGCGGAGGGATTTATTTTAAATCGTAGCCGGTATGCAGTAACAAAATGCTCCAAACTATTGAAACCGCAGGCAAAGGCAACGTCGGTGACAGATTGCCCGGTAGTCGTAAGCAAGATTTTCGCATGATTCAATCTTACTTTCTTGAGATATTGATGTGGAGAAATATTCATGATGCTTTTAAAAATACGGCTGAAATGAAAAGGGCTTACCAGGCAATGCCCCGCTAATTGCTGCAGGGAAATATTTTGGGTAAAATTTTCAAGGATATAAGCCCTTGCATTTTCGACTGTACCAAGATGAAATTGCTTTACCGAATCCGTAAGAACAGGAAAGTTTGTAGTGCGCGTTAAAATATTCATCACCCCGTCAAGCAATTCCATCACCATTTCATCTATTTGTAAATGGGCTGTATTCCGTTTCTCCACTTTTTTCCAGATCCGGTTATGTAAATAATCCAGTTCAGGACTGGATTGTAATAACAAAGAGTGAATATCATTGTTCTTCAAAAACCAGGCGCCTTGGTCATATTGGTCCTGGATCTGTTTGAAAAAATCGGCGGTAAATTCAAATACTGTGGTGATATCCGGTTGCCCGTCAATATGGCTGGCAACATGTTCGTAATCGGGTTTTGAGATGAGTATTCTTCCCGCGTGTACTTCATCGTGTCTTCTGAAAGTTCTATACCCAAAAAATCCTTTTCGAATAAAACTCAAACACAAACTTTCGTTGTATTCCGCGGCAGACACAGAACACACATCACAATAACATTTAAAATCGGTGATTTTGTAAAAGTCCGATTGGTGCATTATGTGTACGTCAGCTAGCATCATTGCAAAACCTTTGAACAAAGTTAAGATGGATGAAAGATTTTCAGAACTTAGCTTGCATCATCTTTGCTAAATTATTCTTATTTCCTTAATCATAATTTATGAGTCCTGAAACACGCAAACACGCCGGTATACTCATCATAATTATACCGACCGTTATTTATGGCGGCGTAAGTATTCTGAATTTTTTGATCAATGATCCCGCCTATATGCAAAATCCCCTTCGCCAAAATCTTTTCAGAGCCGGCCATGCCCATGCGGGCGTATTGCTGATCCTTTCTCTCGTGTCTTATCTGTATGTGGACGAGGCGAATCTTTCATTAAGCTGGAAGCGTATCGTAAAAACGTCTATTCCCTCCGCTGCTATTTTTCTGCCGGCTGCATTTTTCTTTTCGGTTCTAAAACCTGATGCCACAGAACCGAATGGACTCATCAATCTCGCTTACGTTGGAGTAGCATTGTTGGTAACCGGATTGCTGGTATTGGGTGTAGGACTGATCCGAAAGAAAAAAGTGCCCTGAGAACTTTAGCAAGATTTCGAAGGTTTTCCTTCATAAGTTGACTGAACTTGCAGTTAAAACTGAAAGACGATGAACAATTCAGTGCCAGCCTCCAAATCGACAGTTATTTTTGCATTTGCTGCGATCTATATTATCTGGGGCTCTACTTACCTGGCTATTCTTTTCGCTATTGAGAGCATACCTCCTTTCCTTATGTCGGCATTCCGTTTTCTTGGTGCCGGACTTATTCTTTATGTCTGGAAAACCTGCAGGGGTGAACAGCAGCCGGATTTCAGTTCGTTTGGCAAGAATGCGATTTACGGCACACTTATGCTTGTGGGCGGAACTGTTTCCGTAACCTGGGCTGAACAGTATATATCCAGCAGTATCGCTGCCATCATTGTTACTGCGGTGCCGTTCTGGTTTATAGTCCTGGATAAGCGCCAATGGTCGTTCTATTTTTCGAATAAGATCATTATTACGGGTTTGTTCCTGGGTTTCGTAGGTGTGGTCATGTTGGTGGCATTTAACCGGCATGACCGTCCTGATTCACTTGTAAGTGGTAAGCAATGGCTCGGTGCGCTGGCCATCATCCTCGGAAGCATTGCATGGACTTCCGGATCCTTGTTATCAAAGTATAAACCAGCAAATAATTCGGTGGTCATGAATGCTTCAATACAATTACTGGCTGCTGGTTTTTTTTGCACGATGGTCAGTATTTTCAGTGGTGAAGCAAGGAATTTTTATTTTGTAAATGTCACCTTCGATGCATGGCTAAGCCTTTTTTACCTGATGATAATGGGTTCACTCGTCGCTTATCTCAGTTATCTCTGGCTGCTGAAAATAAGACCAGCTGCAGTAGTCAGCTCCTATGTATACGTTAATCCCATTGTGGCCCTGCTGTTGGGAACTTTAATCGCAAGGGAAAGAATCACCGTGCTGCATCTTTCGGCGCTTGTAATAATTCTGACAGGAGTATTATTTGTCAACATGCGAAAAATTGATACAAAACCGAAAAAATTGGCATTGCCCTAAATTAGAAAAATGACCAGCATTGCACCTGATATTTTCAGAAAGAGGTTATTGATCGAAGGATACTATACTTCCGACGTAAGTCAAGACACGATAAAAGATTTCTTTACCTACATCACTGATAAGTTGAACCTGAGAACTTATGGATTGCCAATTGTTCATGCTACGAGCGGTGTCGGTAAAGAAATGAACCAGGGTTATGATGCCTTTGTGCCGTTAATTGACTCGGGCATTTACATTGGGGTCTGGGTAAACAAGAAATTTCTTTCCATGATCATTTATACTTGTAAAGACTTTGACGAACATGAGGCGCTTGAAAAGACAAAAAGTTTTTTCCAAATCACTCAACTCGAACATAAACTATTCTGACATGATCGTACGTGTCTGGCACGGCCGCACAAAAGCCAATGATGCAGAATCCTATCGCCGGTTTGTGATCGAAACGGGAATTAGGGATTACAGATCTACCAAAGGAAATCTCGGTGCGCAGATCTGGCAAAGGAAGGAGGGAGACATTACACACATATGGACAGTGTCATGGTGGCAAGATATGGAAGCTATCAAAGCTTTTGCAGGCGAAAATATCAGCCAGGCAAAATACTACGACGAGGATAAAAAATATTTATTGGACTTTGAACAGGAGGTGATGCACTGCGAGGCCTACGATTTTCAATCACCCGTTTAATGATTTGTTATGATTGCAAGAATATGGCGAGGCTACACCTCGCATGACAATGCAGATAAGTATGAAAATTTTCTGAGGACAGAATTCATGCCTTCCGTGGAGAAGAAAAAAATCCCAGGTTACAGGAGATTTCAATTACTCCGAAAAAAAGAAAGCGATGAAGTCGCGTTTACCACTATCATGTGGTTTGATACCCTTGAGCAGGTAAAGGCATTTGCGGGTGACGATTATGAAAGGGCTGTCGTGCATCCAGTTGCCGAGGCTCTGCTACAAAGACATGATGAGTTCTCGCAACATTTTGAGGTGAGACATGAACTAAATTACCCCTAGTCACGGACTAATACCAATGACTACCGGCGCCTACCTGTCTGAACGGCCATGGGATTGAAACCAGTATGATCAATAAAGCAAGAAAGTAAAACACCAGCGTCCGCCTGTGTTTTGCTTTATCACTAATTGCTTTCCGTCCCTGCGCCTTGCCGATGTGAAGAAGAATAATGGCGATGAACATGCCGGCGAAGTGCTCTATTGCAAAAAATCTATCAGGCCCCTTCATCGCCGCACTCCATCCCTGCTGCTCGATGATTTTGTAGCCGCGGGCTCCAAAGTACCAAAGGGCAAAACCAATCAACAACTGCAGATCAGCAAAGATGACAAGTATTGAACCGGTACGAGCATCACTACGAATGAATGGACGACTGCCAGCTACAAGACTATTGAATATTGCCACCAATAATAACAATAAAAGAGCCCAACGTAAAATACTGTGCAGATGCACCAGGAAGGAATA
>VBAQ01000076.1:16601-18388 GCA_005883765.1 Bacteroidota bacterium | reverse complement strand
AAAGCAGCGAACAACACGGTTAGCAAACCAAATCCGACAACGCTTATCCAACCCGCGCGCATGCGGCAAGGTTTATCTTATGCATAATCCTGGTGGCCGCAATCGCAAAATAATTTTTTAACCGCAAGAATTTGCTTTAAAAAAAGATATATGGACAACATGAAACACAAGCGCCTCCAGGAACTGGATCGTTCAGATTTTGAAATTGTAAAGGGCGAACCTGACATCCGTGGCTGGGACGTGAAAAATACGCATGGCGAAAAAATCGGCGAGGTTGAAGAACTGATTCTGGATGCCAAAGAAAAGAAAGTGCGATACATGGTAGTTGATCTCGACGATAACCAGTTAAAGCTCGACCACAGAAAAGTTCTGATCCCGATCGGTTTAGCTGAATTGGATGGGAAACACGATGATGTGTTACTCCCAAATATATCAGGTCAACAACTCTCAGCATTGCCCGCATATACCAGGGAGGAGCTGACCCCCGATGTGGAAAGAAGAGTATGTTCTACGCTCGGCCGGCCAACAGAACCCACGAAAGCAAAAGAGAGCCCCGGAAAACAGCCAGAGAGAGCAAGAACAGTTCCGCAAAGCACAGCGAAGCCAGGCGAGAAAAAGACAACGGGTAAAAACGAAAATGAGAAAGAAGACCCGGATTTTTACAGGCATGAGTACTATAGCCTGGACAACCTCTATAAAAATCGGATGCACGAAGCAAAGTCTGTAAAAGGTAAACATGAATCTGAGTATGAGAGAAGTTTAAGACTCTGGGAGAGGAGAAGCGAGGGTGGCATTATTGCCGATGACAGCACGGCAAAAAAACATGCACAGCCTGCAACAGAACATAAATATGAAGATCGCGAGCTTGACGAAGAAGCAAGGATGGAAATGATAAGAAACAGAAGGAACAATTATCGTCAGAGAAGATATCGCGACGAAACTCGCTCAGAAGAACAAGAGCGAGGTTGAAAAAACGAGTGAAGTCAGCACAATTGATCACACAGGGCAATGGCCCTGGATAAATCGTCATAGGCAGTAAATTCCGGTCTACTGTGGAGCTTTTTCCACAGCCAGCCCCGTAACCTAATCTTTTGCGGGTTCTTATATACTTCGTTCCTTCCAATTAAGGCCTGTTATTTGCAACATACGTGTTGAGAAGAATCAAATGCAAAAAGACACCGCCAACCGCAAAACTTCCGCGAGAATTACCAGGATAGTGCTGAAGACAGTTCTGTTTATTCTTCTTTTTGTTGTTTTGATCTTCATTCTTCTTTTAACCCCTCCCGTTCAAAGGTTCCTCACCATAAAAGTTCAACACTATCTCGGGAATAAGTTGCATACAAAAATTTTGATCGGAAGAATTTCATTTGGCCTTTCCGGGAAGGTGGGCCTGGAGAACGTATATCTTGAAGATAAGACCAGGGATACCTTACTGTACGGCGGATCGATCAGGGGACACCTGAATTTTGTAAAGTTATTCTCTAATGAGATTCGCGTTAAGGATCTCGAGTTTCAAAATATAACTGCCAAAATAAAAAGAGAATTGCCGGATACAGTTTTCAATTTTCAATTCATAGTAAATGCTTTCAAGTCGGAACAAATAAAAAAACCGGATACGGCAAAATCGCCGCCAATGAAGCTGGCCGTTAATGATGTGGCACTTGAGAACATTAATATTAGTTATACCGACGTAATCTCGGGAAGCATCATGTTCTCACACATCGGGAACTTCACTGCGACTATCGACACACTCGATCCGTACACGCAGCATTTTGTGATCCCTTCCT
>VBAQ01000076.1:0-16595 GCA_005883765.1 Bacteroidota bacterium | reverse complement strand
TCAAGCGCAAGGATAAAGCAGATGAAGCCACTGGTTGAACCGAAACCGCTTGAACAACATATCCAGGAGGCTGTAAAACCTTCTCCTTTTAATTTCAGTTTTGGCTCCATTGATCTCAGCAAGATCGATATTGATTATGGCAATGATGTTTCGGCGTTTTATACAACGGCTCATATTGGTGAATTAAAAACGAATGAGCGAGTGCTCGATCTTCAGAATAACAGAGTTCAGCTGGACCAGTTCGCTTTGAATAGATCAAAAATTGCGATCCGGTTTGGAAAAAAACAACAGGCCCGCATTGTTAAACAGGAAGTAAAAAAAGAGGTCGTGGCTCAGAAGCAAGCGGGTTGGGATGTGAGGATCAATCGCTTCGTTGCAAATGATAACGTCATTCAATATGATGATGACAACAAACCGGCGCAACGCTATGGAATGGACTATGCTCATTTGCATGCAACAGATCTTACAATACAGGCGGATAATTTTATCATGAATCCCGACTCTGTCGCCATGAGCATAAGGAAAGGAGCGGTTAAAGAAAAAAGCGGTTTTGAATTAGAACAGCTAACCGGAGATATTTTGTATGCTAACAATCAATCTTACGTCCGCAACCTCTATATAAAAACGCCAGGCAGTGAAATAAAAAGGACCGCTATATTAAATTATCAGTCGCTTTCTTCACTGCAAAAACACCTGGATAGCGTCAGTTTGCAAATTGAATTGGTGAAGAGTCAGATCCAGGTGAAAGATATTTTGGTTTTTGCTCCTCAACTGAGGTCCAACCCGGCGCTACGAAATCCGAATGATGTATGGCAGGTGAATATTATCGGCAATGGAACAATGAATCAATTCAATTTTGAGACACTTCAATTCGCAGGCCTAAGTAATACGCAAATCGATGCCCATGGATCTTTATCGGGACTAAATGACCCCAAAAGAGCGGGTGGTGATTTTGTGATCAATCGATTTCACACTAATCAAACGGACATTGCATTATTTACTGGTCAACGATTATCGAATGCGCAAGTCAATCTCCCGAACGATTTTACAATGAATGGTAGGATCAAGGGAAATTCCGGAGCATTAAATACAAATCTGAATATTTCTACTTCTGACGGGTTCATTGCAGTGAACGGAAGATTCAGCAACCTGGCAAAACCCCAAGCCACGACTTATAATGGCGTAATAACAACAAAAAATCTTCAATTAGGAAAAATTCTTCGACAGCAAAATACCATCGGGGCCATGTCCGCAAGAGTTTCAGTAAACGGGCAGGGGCTGACAACAAATGCCGTCAACACGAAATTTTCAGCAAGTATTGCAAGCCTGGGATACAATAAATACGATTACCGCAACATCAATTTAAGCGGTGCTCTGCGCAAAACGGTTTTTGATATAAAGGCTGATATCAAGGATCCAAATCTCGATGCTGATTTTGTAGCGAGTGGAAACTTTTCCGATCATCCGGCTTTTAAGATCAATGGCATGGTTGATAGTATCAAAACCTTACCCCTGCATTTAACTACCGAGGCAATGGTATTTCGTGGGAAAATTGACGGGACGGCATCCAATTTCAATAGCGATAATCCGGATGCGAATATTCTCATCACCCAGGCTTTATTTGTTTCAGCTAACAACAGGCTGCCGCTTGACACAATTCAACTTTTATCAGGCAGATCCGAAATCGGCAATTATATTAAATTGAGAAGTACGATAGTTAATGGAAGTATCACCGGTCAATTTCGCGTGGCCGATCTTGCCAGTATCATTCAAAATTCTATTCAGCCCTATTTCACCATTGAACCGGCATCGCAATTGGCGAATGTGAAACCGTACAATTTCAATTTTTCTGCTGATGTCTCTTACAATCCTATTTTCTCCGTCTTTGTTCCCGGGCTAACTGATATGCAGACTTTGCATGCAGCTGGCCGGTTTTCTAACGACAGTGGGATGACCGCGCAGTTGACGACGCCTTATATCGTGTACCAGGGGAATAATATCACTAACCTGAATGTGACTGCTAATACAACGGCGAACGGCTTGCAACTAAGGACTATTGTCGCTCACTTACAAAGCGGTAATTCTTTCGATGTTTATAATGTGCGCCTCAACGCCACTGCCTTGCACAACAATATCGATTTCGATTTGGCCATTGGTGATCAGAATGCAAAAAATAAATATTTCATTGCAGGTTCGCTGACGCAGCCATCAACAGGCACCTATGCCGTCAAGCTAAAACCGGATAATTTATTATTGAATTATCAAAGGTGGACAGTTTCGCCAGACAATCTCATTACCATTTCACCTTCCAGTATCAGTGCAAATAATTTTGTTCTGCAAAATGGCGACCAGCGCTTAACTATCAACAGCAAAGCGGGACAAGGTCAGCAGCCTGTACTTGTTAATTTTTCAAACTTCAGGCTCGCAACAATTACCGGTAGAGGAAATGATGTAGGCCTCACAGGTTGGTTCGCTATGACAGGAAAAGATATCGATCTGAATCTCGATCTCAATGTTAGAGCGCTACAGTTGCATACAATGGAAGGAGCAATGGCGTCCGCAATCAAAAACGCTTCAGGTGCGGTGAATGGAAATGTTTCCGTCCGAGGAAGCGTAAATAATCCTTCCGTACTGGGAACGTTCAATTTTGATAAGGCAAGCTTTGCATTAGCTCCTCTCGGTAGTCAATTTTTCCTGGATAACCAAAAATTATCTGTTACACAGGATGGTTTTGTTTTCGACAATTTTACGATCAGGGACTCTGCAAATAATTCACTTAGCTTAAATGGCAGAGTACTTACTAATAATTTCGTCAACTACGAATTCAATTTAAAAGTTGCGGCAAATAATTTCGAAATACTTAATTCCACTAAGAAAGAGAATCCTCTTTATTATGGCCGCATGAATGTCAGCGCCGATCTTAGCATTACCGGCACAGAAATAAAACCGGTAGCTGACGGAAAGGTCACAGTGAATGATGGCACTGTGTTGACGATCGTTGTCCCACAACCGGAGCCCGGTGTAGCAAGCAGGGAAGGCATTGTTGAATTCGTCGACATGAGCAATCCGGGAAGTGACACCCTGTTCAAACGGTATGATTCATTGAACACGACACAAGCTTTAGGAATGGATATCGCGTTGAATATTGAAGTAAAAAAAGAAGCAGTATTCAATATCATTGTTGACGAGGCCAATGGAGATTTTGTAAATGCACAAGGCGAAGCCCTTCTTACGACTGGCATTGATCCCAGCGGAAAAATTACTTTGGTTGGCAGTTACACACTTGACAAAGGTGCTTATCAATTATCATTTAATTTTTTGCAAAGGAAGTTTGATATCGGTAAGGGAAGCACAATCACCTGGACGGGAGAACCGACGACTGCACAGCTTAACGTTTCGGCAGTCTATATTGCAAATACTTCTCCGATTGATCTTGTGCAGGATCAGATAGCAAGTTCGCCAATGGCCATACGGAATACCTATCGCCAAAAACTTCCTTTTGAAGTCCATCTTAATTTGACAGGAGAATTGATGAAGCCCGTGGTCGCCTTTGACATTGTATTGCCGGAAAATAAAAATTATGGAGTGTCCAACGATATTGTTGCGACCACTCAGTACAAACTGGCACAGCTTAGAGAAGACCAGGGTGAAACCAATAAGCAGGTGTTTTCCTTGTTGCTTATGAACCGTTTTGTTGGCGAAAATCCATTTGCTTCTGCCGGCGGAGGATTCAATGTTGGCACTTATGCAAGAGAAAGCGCAAGCAAACTGTTGACTGAGCAACTCAATCAACTGGCCGCGGGACTGATCAATGGTGTCGATATAAACTTTGACCTGACAAGTACCGAAGACTACACGACCGGTTCAATGCGAAACAGAACCGACCTGAATGTTGGGTTGAGTAAACGACTTCTTAGCGATCGTTTGAAAATTTCAGTAGGCAGCAATTTTGAATTGGAAGGTCCGCAAAACACTAACCAGCAGGGCAATAATCTCGCCGGCAACGTGGCGGTCGATTACCAGATCAGCAAGGACGGCAGATATTCCATTCGCTTCTTTAGAAAAAATGATTATGAAGGAGTGGTGGATGGTTACGTCATTGAAAATGGGTTGACCTTTATGATCATAGTTGATTATAATCGTTTCAAAGAAATATTGCATCGCAGAAAACAGAAAGTAACGGGCACGGGCGATAATCAAAATGCGCAACTACAATGACGCGGGCTTTTCTTTTTTTATCAATCGCATTAACTTTTTTTTGGTCAGGCTGCGGAAGTACGAGAAGTGTTCCCAGGAATGATAAATTATACACAGGTGCGACTGTTACAGTTACCGGTGCTTCATCTCTAAGAGAGAGAAAAACTCTGAGAAATGATCTGAGGGCCCTCACCAGGCCAAAGCCAAATACAAGATTCCTGGGGATACGTTTTAAACTCGCCTTTTATAATTTGTTTTATAAAGCGAGAGCAAAATCCTTGTTCGGCAAGATCAGGGATAAAATGGGCGAACCCCCGGTGTTGGCCAGTCAGATTGACCTAAAAAAAAATATCGAGATACTGCAAAATCACCTGGAGAATAAAGGGTATTTCCGTGCAAAGGTTACGGGCGATACAGTGGCAAGAAGAAAAATGGTGAGAGCAAGATATAAGGCAGAGGCCGGGGAACAATACAAAATTGACACAGTAGCCTTTCCTACCGATAGCAGCACGATTTCAAGAACGATCGTGGAAAGTGTCAAAAATACTTTGCTAAAAAAAGGAAAGTCATTTGACCTCGATGTAATAAAGGGTGAGCGCACGAGGATTGATGCATTTTTAAAGGAAAGAGGATTCTATTTCTTTAGTCCTGACTATTTGTTGATAAGGGCCGACACTACGATCGGTAACTATCTTGTAAATATGTATGTGGCGGTCAAACAAGGTGCGCCAGAGGAAGCCATGCAGGTCTATCACATCAATGACATTTTTGTGTATGCGAACTATAGTTTAAACACTGCACGGCAGGATACGACCACGGTGCCAGAATTGTATCAAGATTATCACATCGTTCAACAGAAAAAGCAATATAAGCCCAGGCTGTTGGCCGAGAGCATGCAATTTGAAAAGAATGATGTGTACAACAGGCGGCAACACAATTTTACATTGAACAGGCTAATCAATCTCGATCTCTTCAAGTTTGTTAAGAACCGATTCGAAGTAGCGAGTGCCGATTCTCCAAAGCTGAACGTGTTTTATTATCTTACTCCTCGTCCGACACAATCATTGCAGACGGAGATTACTCAGGTTCAACGATCGAATAATCTGAACGGTTCAGACATTACCTTTAGCTGGACACACAGGAATATGTTCCGCAACGGTTCACATGTGAAACTGAGTGCTTACGTAGGTTCCGATATCCAGTTCAGTGGGGCGTTAAGTGGCTACAACACATATCGCACCGGTGCCGAGGCCAATTTCGCCATGCCCCGCTTTGTTGTTCCGTTTTTTTATATTCAAACCTATGGGGGTTATGCGCCGCGAACAAACATCAAATTCGGTTATGATATTCTTCAGCGTCAGAAATTATATACTCTTAATTCGTATCGCTTCCAGTATGGTTACTTTTGGAAAGAGAGTATTCAAAAACAACACGAACTGTATCCCATCAGCATTAACTATGTGCAGCCGCTGAACGTTACCGCCCGGTATGACAGCCTGGAAAGGAGATATCCCGGTCTTAATAAATCGATCGAGCCGCAATTTATTCTTGGTTCTACATATCAATACAATTACAATCAACTTGCCAGCGGATTGCAACCGATCAATGCTTATTATTTCAATGGCCTTGTTGATCTGTCAGGAAATATTGCCGGAGCCTTGACAGGAGCAAATGTAAAAAAAGGTGACACCGCAAAGATTCGCAACACGCCATTTGTTCAATATGTAAAATTTGAAGCTGAAGCAAGATATTATCACAAGATCGGTTTGAATGATAACTGGGCAAGCAGGATCGATGTTGGAATCGGCCTACCTTACGGAAATTCTGTTGAGTTGCCTTACATAAAACAGTTTTTTGTTGGAGGTACAAACAGTTTGCGTGGCTTCAGGAGTCGGGCTGTGGGTCCAGGAATTTATGTTCCGGGTGACACATCCGCCATTCTTCCTGATCAGACGGGTGACATAAAATTTGAGATCAATACCGAATACAGGCCACACATCTCCGGACCGATTTATGGCGCTGTTTTCCTGGATGCAGGAAACATATGGCTAGTGAATGACAGTAATTACACACACAAACCAGGTGCACAGTTCACAAGCAAATGGTTTAGCCAGTTAGCTGTTGATGCGGGTGTCGGTATTCGTTTCGACATTACCGTTTTTGTAATTCGTTTTGATATAGGCTTCCCTCTTCGAAAACCGTGGTTGCAAAATCCATGGGTGATCAACCAGATAAGATTAGGTGACAGTCGCTGGAGAAAAAATAATCTTGTGTACAACCTGGCTATTGGTTATCCTTTCTGAAATGCAGAGATAAAATTTTTTACTGCATTGTTGGGCGAGCAATCAAGTTCGTAAGCGTATTAAAAAGGGTAAGTCGCCTCGCACTATGAAAGGCGAATTGATAAGATTTTTTTTCTGGAAAATAGACCATTATTCCTACGCTATTTTTATAAAAGTGAAAAGGGCCCGGATAGATATCCAGCCCCCATTTTTAAAAATCAATTCCTATGTGAAACTAAATGATTGAAACAAATGTACAGTGGCCTCTTTAGATTATTGGCTAGGATTTTTACGATAGGACCAACTGTTGTAAGTAAAAAAAAGCGCCTGGAATGTTCCCGTTGCCTGTGATCATTGAACTCAAATCATTAGGTCACATTGGTTTAATGCGTCAAAATTTTTTTGGCGTTGCCATTGTAAATTTTTTTCAGCACTGCCGCGCTTAAAGAAAGTCCATATAGAGGCCAGTGATAATTGAAAAGATCTTGTTCATAAAAATGTTCATCGGCTGTTTCCAGGATCCGAAAGGTGGTCATGTACATTTTTTGACTAGTGCCCATGTCAGTTCCATAAACTATCCTGTCAGAATATTTTTCCATGAAATTATGCACATAGCGCGGGATGGGAGCGATCTCCCCATACCGTGCTGCAATGTCAGCGTAGAGATTGGAATACTTATCGAACAAGCGTCCGAGCACCGCTAAATCAGAACAACAGTTGGCCAGGTGGCAGGCAATAAAAATTGTGTGTGGATTATTTTTGACAGCACTCTCCAGCGTTCCGACCAACTGGTCATGATCTAAAATTCCTTTCTTAGTGATGTCCACGTGCCAGGTTGCAGAATTCATCAATCCGTCATTTGTTGAGTCCGGCCTTTCATACATCCATGCATCTTCTGCCACATGTATGCTTACCGGCATGTGAAGTTGTGCGCATTTTTCGAGTAACGGTTTCATACGCGGGTCATCAATGTGTAAACCGTATCCCGGCACGGGATGCGAATACAATTCTCCCAAACCTTTATCACCCAATTCGCCCACTCCTCTTGCTCCTTTTTTATAACACCTCTCCAGTTCTGCAACAGCATGCTTCTCCCACCCCGGCTTGTCATAACCCGTATAATCAAACCCGCACCAAATTTCAAACCTATCTTTATGCCGCGCATATTTTTCGACGACAGAATCAAACCTTGCCCCCGCCGAATAGGAGAGAATAATTGTTTTTGCGATGCCGACCTTCTCCATTGTTTTTACCCATTGATCGACTTCAGCATCCGACTTTGGATAATCATGCGAATGAAAATCCACCACAGGGAATTTTGCTTTTTCAATTTTTGTCTGGGGGATCTTATAAATGGAAACAGGATGAAAATCTTTTAATTTCAAACCATTCACGTCCTGGCAAAATGAAATTGAGGGAATAGAAAATAATAGTCCCACAACAACGATATATACATTCAGACTTTTCATAGTTGCTCGCATGCGGGATTTACTCCAGCACTTTTTCCTCAATCTTTCCTGTTTTTTTATTCTTCAGGATTATTTTCTTTGCGCCGTAATGGGTGACTTCTTCTTTCACTAGATAATGATCCGGGTCATATTCCGTGAGATGACTTTCCTTCGTCAATCCTTTTCTTCCTCTCCAATCATCCAGTTTCACCGGCTCCCATTGTTTTGATTTTGCAGAACGGTAGGCTGCATCCAGAATTGAATTGACAACATACCCATCATAAAAAGTTTCTTTCGGTGCTACTCCATTTTCCAAAGCAGAAAACATATCCGTGAACATGTGATTATAGCCCAATTCATTTATCTCATCTCCCACGGGGAATAGCCATCCACTATTGCTCTCAGCCTTCTCAGCCACGTAATCTCCGCCTTTACCAGTTGTAAACATTTCGAAGCCCGTTCTCAAAAAATTATTTGTCCAGATCGTCCCTTCTTCACCCATAACTTCATCCCGAAGATCCATGCCTCCACGGAATGTCCAGCTTACTTCAAATTGCCCAATAGCTCCATTCTCATATTTCACCAGGCCAATTGCGTGATCTTCCGCGTCGATGGGTTTCACCTGAGTATCAGCCCAGCACATTACTTCAGCGGGACGAATATCCTTGCCAATAAAGCTTCTTGCGATTTCAACGCAGTGGCAACCCAGGTCTAAAATACATCCACCGCCGGCCTGCTCCAGATCCCAGAACCATTCACTGTGCGGACCCGGATGAGTCTCACGTGATTTAGCCCAGAGAATGCGGCCCAGGGCTCCTTTTCTCACCGTTTCATGAGCTTTTAAAAATTTCGGTGCGTAGACAAGATCTTCAAGATAGCCATTGAAAATGCCAGCCTTCTCTGCTGCATCAAGCATCCGCCTCGCTTCTTCAGCATTACGCCCGAGTGGTTTGGTAACCATCACTGCTCTTTTGTGCTTGCAGCAAAGCATCACTGCCTGTTCGTGCAAATTGTTCGGCAAGGAAACACAAACTACATCTACTTCGGGATGAGCAATAGCTTCTTCCATGTTAGTCGAATAGTAAGGCACCTGATAATCGCTTGCAAATTTCTTCGCCGATTCCTCACGCCTTGAATAGATACTAATGATCTTGTCTTTGCTTCTCTGTCCCTGTAATGAGTCGGCGTAAAACCGCCCGATAAATCCGCTGCCCAGCATAGCAATTCGTTGCATAATTAAAATTTTGAGATACTAAAATAAGTTAAACTAGACTTCTGTAAATGCCCAGTTCCAATCCTCGCAATTCGGCAAGACCTCTCAAGCGACCAATGGCACTATAGCCCGGATAGCTTTTCTTTTCCAGGTCATCCAACATCTGGTGACCATGATCGGGTCGCATGGGGATTGAAATTTTTTTTCTTTTTTGGAGCAACACAACTTCTTTTACCACTTCGTACATGTCTACATCCCCGCTTAAATGATCAGCTTCGTAGAAATTTCCTTCTTCATCTCTTTTTGTACTGCGCAAGTGAATGAAATGAATATGATCACCCAATCGCTTTACCATACCGGGCAGATCATTGTCTGGTCGTACGCCATATGAACCGGTACAAAAGCAAAGACCATTTGCAGCAGACGGGGCGGAATCAAGTAACTCCTTTGCATCCTCTTCAGTACTAACAATTCTAGGCAATCCCAAAATGGGATATGGCGGATCATCAGGATGAATCGCCATTTTTAAACCCAGTTCTTCCGCAACAGGAACCAGCTCCTGTAAAAAATAATAAAGGTGCTGCTTCAGTTTACCGGCGTCGATGTTCCTGTAGGTCTTTAGTGCAGCTAAGATTTGTTCTTCAGTAAAGCGCTCTTCACTGCCAGGCAAACCAAGTAACGCATTGCGATAAAGAGTTTGTTTTTCGTCTTCATTCATTACAGCAAATCTCTTTTTAGCTCTCTCGATCTCTCCGGGCGAATAATCTTTTTCGGCCCCAGGTCGCTTAAGCAAAAACAGGTCAAACGCGATAAAGGCTGATCTTTCAAAGCGGAGCGCCTTGCTTTTATCCGGCATCTCATAATTAATGTCGGTGCGCATCCAATCCAGCATAGGCATGAAATTGTACGTAACTACTTTCAATCCGCATGCCGCGACATTTCGCAAACTCTGTTTATAATTCTCGATATGCTGCTCATAACCTTCGGATCTTTTTTTGATGTTTTCACTTACCGGTAAACTTTCAATGACAGTCCACGACATACCTGCATCCTCAATCAAGGATTTTCTCTTGTTTATCCCGTCGACGGTCCACACTTCGCCAACAGGAATATGATGCAGTGCAGTAACTACACCGCTACAGCCCGCTTGACGTATGTCCCATAAACTAACCGGGTCATTCGGCCCGAACCAGCGCATCGTTTGTTCCATCATCATAAAATGCAATTCGAAACGTACTAAAGTTAATTCTCTTTCATCAGGCATTTCACAACAGTTTTTTGCATACTGGTACAGAAGTTGAACGAATATAAAGTCATTTTTCCCGAAGGGATGCCTTCGACATTCTTTTGAATTTTCTCCGACGGACTCTCCAAAGGAGTCCTTGCGGACCTCCGGAGACTTTTTAATTTCTAACTATGGCACAGGAATATTCCAATAGAATAAATGTCACCGTTAATGCCCCTGTTGATGCCGTTTGGCAGGCATTGACTGATCCCACAATGATCAGGCAATATTATTTTGGAGTGAACACCATCGGCGAATGGAAAGAAGGAAACACTATAATTTATAAGGGTGAGTGGCAGGGAAAAAAGTTTCAGGGCAAGGGTAAGGTTTTGCAAATGGAAGATGAAAAGTTACTCAGACATAGCTATTGGAGTGATATGTCAGGCCAGCCGGACGAGCCAGAATTTTATCATATCATTACCTATGAGCTCAAAGGCGAAGATGGCCATACCAAACTTACTCTCACTGAAGAAAATCTGGCTTCGGAGGATATGAAGGAAAAATCGGCAAGACTCTGGCAAACAATTTTCGATAATTTGAAAAAATTATTGGAAAAGGAGCCGGTGAAATAATAACCCATTAAGAGTAACACGTGAAGCCCATCGACCAGAAATTATTTTTCATTCGATCTGTTTAAAACTCTTTATCTTTAAAGCTACCCTCAGGAAATCATAATTCCCCCTACTTATTTATTAACCACCACCGAAGAATTGAACGCTCCGTGGGAGAATTCTTTGGATAAAAACATTCACAATGGAAAAATTAATTTTTTGCGCGGCCATATTGGCAACAATTCTCGCATGCAACCAACCCAAAACAGAAACAGCAAGCGATGCCACGGGTGCGAAAGCATTGTATGAAAAAAACCTGGCTAGCTTACAATCAGGTATCAGCGCTTTTGAAAAGGAAGATATCAATGGATGGGCGGCGACAGTTGCTGATAGTGCCAAATGGAGCTCTCCTATGTATGGAGCCCCTGAGGGTAAAAAAGAAGACTGGAAAAATGCTCTTTCTTCCTATATGGCCGATTGGGATGGCCTTAAACTTGAAAATGCCAATTTCCTTCCAGGTATTGATTCAACCACTCACGAACCTGATGGAAGCGTAAGATATTATGGAGTGTGGACTGGTGTTCACAAGTCTGGTGTAAAAACGTCCCTCAAGTTTTATGGTACCTATGATTTTAACAAAGATGGTAAAATTGTTTTTGGGGATGAGTATTTTGACCTTGGCGGAGTGATGAATGCTGTAAAGCCAAAATAAATTATCTGATTTAACAGTAAAGGAGTTTCCTGGCGAAACTCCTTTATTTTTTTAGGCGACCCCTTCTTTCTGGGGCAGTTTTGAAATGTCAATTGCGCCTTTCCGAAGGTTGATCCCATATTCAACATATGCTTTCAGGCAAGCCAGAAAATTTGCCCAGCCTTCTGTGTTTCCCTTCAACCACTTAATCCCTTGTTCGTCATTCGCCCTGCTTTTTTCGAGAACAGAAACGAGAGTTTCATTGTCATTTACCTGCTTTAATGTGATCTCAACCGTGGTTGATGTTCCGTCTTCGGCATTGTCCCACGAATACGAAATGTAGTTATCAGGTTTTACCTCCTGAACACGAACAGGAAATTGCATATCAAATTCCGGGAACTGCCACGTAACAGTTTTACCCTGTTCCATGCGCCCTGTACTTTTCGATATAAAATAGTTTGACATCTTTGAAGGATCAACAATCGCTTCAAATACCTCTTGCGTAGACTTTTGTATTTTGAGCCCGCAGTTGATTTCGAGTTTTTGATTGAATGACATGGCGAAATTTTTTTCAAAGTTAAAAATTCGTAGTTTAAAGAATTTGCTTGGTTTACCTCACAAGGATTCTGCCATTCGTTCACATTTCTTAATTTTGTTTCTATAAAACATGGAATTATGTCTTTGCTAAATAACAACAACCAGAAAAAAACAAAAAAGGGAAAAGGGCAAAAAAATAGTTCACAGGGTTCAAAATTTATCCCTAAGCCACATACAGGTGCCCAATTTACCCAACGGCCGCATAAGGCAGGCGGCACGAGAGGTAGTTAGGGATAGCGAACAGCGCAGTGTTGGATAATATTTCCCTTATCCATTTCCTTTTTTCTTAATTTCAAAAACTAAAAAATATTGCTATGCCATTATTAATAGTCATCGGGATTATTGTACTTATCATTATTTGGATGACAGCATTGTACAATAACCTGGTCCGCTTGCGCAACCGGAGACAAAATGCTTTTGCTGACATTGATGTGCAGCTTCGTCAGCGGCACGACCTGGTGCCGCAGCTCGTAGAGACGGTAAAGGGTTATGCTACACATGAAAAAGAAGTCTTGTACCGCGTTACAGAGGCCCGTGCAGCCGCTATGAGTGCTACGACTATTAATGATAAGATACAAACAGAGCAACAACTTACAAATGCGTTGCAAGGGTTAAAGGTTTCACTGGAAGCTTACCCTAATCTGAAAGCAAATGAGAATTTTGCGAAGCTGCAGGAAGAACTGAGCGATATTGAAAATAAGCTGGCTGCTGTGCGTCGCTTTTTCAATGGCGCCACAGCAGAATTCAATAATGCAGTTCAAACATTTCCGGGCAATATGGTAGCTCGGAATTTCGGATTTAATCCCGAAATGTTTTTTGAAGTGGGCACCGAAGGACGTAAGGTGATGGAAGAGCCGCCTGCCGTAAAATTTTAGTCCCGATGGCTATCGGGAGCAGATTTTAGATTTCAGATTTTATGAAGTACATAGGTCTGCACACTCAGGTCAGTCGCAACAATCGCAAATCATTCCTATTACTCGTGGCATTTCCCCTGCTACTGCTGGGAATGTTCTATGTCTTTTTCTTTTTTTATGATAAACAAGATGTGGAATTAACGAACCAGCATTTCGTCGTCGCCATACCATTTGTTCTTCTTGGCGTTTGTATTTGGTTTCTGATAGCCTGGGCCGGCCATGCCACATTCATTCGACTGGCTACGGGAGCAAAACCACTGGAGCGAATGGAAAATAAAAGGGTTTACAACCTCGTAGAAAATCTTTGCATCCAGCAGGGGATGACCATGCCCGCCATTTATGTAATCGATGACGACTCCCTGAACGCGTTTGCAAGTGGTATCAATCAGAAGACTTACGCGATCACTTTATCAAAAGGTATTATTGAAAAACTGGATGATGAAGAACTGGAAGGGGTTATTGCGCATGAACTCACTCATATCCGTAATCATGATACAAGGCTATTGATCGTATCAATTATCTTCGTTGGCATCTTTGCCTTCCTGGCACAAATGGCCGTGCGTTCATTGCAATTTGGGAGCAGGGGTAAAAAAGGGAGTGGATACATTATTCTTATTGCTATCGTAGTCACTGCGGTTTGTTATTTCATTTCCTTGTTTTTACGCTTCGGTATTTCACGGTCACGAGAATATTTAGCTGATGCCGGTTCTGCCGAATGGACCAAGAAGCCTTATGCTCTTGCAAGCGCCTTAAAAAAAATAGATGACGATCCGTTGATAGAAGCTGTGCATAGCAAGGACGTCGCGCAGCTTTTTATTGACAATCCGCAGGACCACAAGAAAAGTTTTTTGGATGGTTTGTTTGATACTCACCCGCCGATTGAAAAAAGGATAAAGTTATTGGAGCAGTTCGTGTAGATTTTTTATTTGGAGAATGGCCACAAAGTCGCTAAGACACGAAGAAGAAATTTGCTCTACAAAACTTTGCGTCTTCGTTCCTTTGTGGCAATTTTTTTCAACGTACTTTTGACACGACTTCATCCTAACCAAATAATACTTAAAAAAATTTGATGCCACAGACCCCGATTGTTGGAATTATCATGGGAAGCGACAGCGACCTGGCCGTGATGCAGGCTGCTTCTGATATTTTGAAACAATTCGCAATTGATCATGAGGTAACCGTCGTGTCTGCACACCGCACGCCGTTGCGCATGGTTGAATATGCGCAAAAAGCAAAAGAAAGGGGATTGAAGGTGATCATTGCCGGAGCTGGTGGGGCTGCACATTTACCGGGAATGGTAGCTTCTATTACTTCACTTCCTGTAATCGGCGTTCCTATCAAATCATCCAACTCAATTGACGGATGGGATTCCGTTCTTTCTATTTTACAAATGCCCAATGGGGTACCCGTTGCCACAGTCGCACTGAACGCTGCGAAAAATGCAGGAATACTTGCCGCCGAAATAATTGGCACATGCGATGAAGCGGTTTCCAAAAAAGTTTCCGATTACAAAAAATCTCTCAATAATGAAGTGATTGAAAAAGTGGAAAAGCTGAAAAAGGAAGGATGGGAGAACAAGTTTGATGCCCCAAACCCCTAAAGGGGCTTGTGACCAGGGGATAGCATTCAATTTCTTGTTTTCGATTACTTATGTTCGGATAGAATCACAAACTCCTGCTCTACCGTGAGGGAATGTTGATAAACTTGCTGAATAAACTCCTTCCCCCATTTTGCGTCGTAATACATATAATTCTCGATCCTTTCCTGCAAACCATTTTGGGGAAATAAGTTTTCCTTGATGGTATGAATTTGCCTCTGCTGATCAGTGAATTTTCTTTTCTCTGCGCGCAGCATTTTCTTTTCTAATTCCTGCAAGCGATAAATGGATTGGGTTTTCAAAGCCTCTACATGTTGAGCAAGTGTAGAATCCACAGCAACGGCCTGTTTTTTTAGTGTTTCATATAATTGTTCGGCATCACTGAAATTTCCATTTAGTTTTATTCCATTCTTTGATTCCCTTGCTACTAACCTATTCATTAATTCCTGTTCTGTCTGAAAGAAGTCTTCAACATTAAATCCAAGCTTGACTATTTTCTCCTGCCATTTTTTTTCAACGATCAAAAATGAGTTGCGGAGTAACAAAACGGGATAAGGAACCCTGTAGTTCTCAAAAAGGTCTTTTAACTGCAGCCAATAAGCGATCTCTCCGCCACCACCGATGTAAACAATATTCGGGAGAATCGTCTCCTGGAAAATGCCGCGAAGAATAACATTCGGACTGAATCGTTCGGGATTATTTTCTAACTCCTTCAAAATTTCTTTTTCGCTAAACGTGAGACGTGAATCGTGAGTGATGAACTTGTCTTTAACTTTTACTATTCTCTCCCGGATATTATCCTCCAGGTAAAATAAATTGATCTCTCTCGGATTCGCTTGCAGCTTATAGCCGGCCGCATGCAGCCTGTTGGCTGTTTGTTCTACAATCACCGAAGGTGTTTCGTTCAAGAGATCATCTTCAAAGATCTTTGTGGCTAACTTTTTTAAACCCGGACTATCTGGGATCAAAACGATCAAGCCATGGTGACCAAACAATGCATTTACTAATTTGAAGGTAGCGTCCTGTATCAGAACACCCTCCTGGTAACAAGCATTTATCAGGGAAATGATCTCATTCCCAAAAGGCAGCACAGCTAGTTGACCACTGATTCCTTCAACCAGTTTTATAAATTCCTTATCCACTTTCATCCTGCCTACTGCACCCGTTTGTTTTGTTTTCCATTCTATTTTTTGTCCGGCAAGATAAATATGACCAAGTTCTTCAAGATCCGCGTCCTCGCGCCCCATGTAATAAACCGGAACAAAATTGTATTGAGGCAATGAGGCTTTGCAGTATTCAGCCAGCTTTACCGCGTGCAGAATTTTATAGATGAAATAAAGAGGGCCGGTAAAAATATTTGGTTGGTGAGCAGTAGTGATCGTAAACGTGTTTTGTAACAGAAGCGATTCCATATTGTTCTGAACAGCCTCGGTTACCTCCTCAATTCTTGTGTGAGAATCTTCCTGTTCATAAAACCTTGCCTATTGCCTATTGCCTTTTGGATTCCTTGTAACGAGGGCGGATGAGTATAGAACGATTTGAGGTCCTCAGCACGATCGAGATAATCCAAAATGATTTTACTAAAATGGTTGGCCTGTCGGTAAGGTATTCGTGTAGAGATACAATCCATACGAAATAAAAATAGAAAGACTTAGTTTGCCGTCAGCTATACAATTCCAAAATTAACTTTACTTTACTTCGAATGCGATAACGGAGTTTCTCCAGAAGGTGGGTACATAGACGATTTTTGTTTTTGGATCAAAACCGATATCCGCCGTGTTTGTTTTTTGCGATTTTCCATCGAACAAGAG
Organism: Bacteroidota bacterium; assembly: GCA_005883765.1. Classification (GTDB taxonomy): domain Bacteria; phylum Bacteroidota; class Bacteroidia; order Chitinophagales; family Chitinophagaceae; genus VBAU01. The sequence continues at coordinate 9 of VBAQ01000076.1, read as the reverse complement.
TTCTTTTGT
>VBAQ01000255.1 GCA_005883765.1 Bacteroidota bacterium | reverse complement strand
ATACTTGGTGCCAGCGCCCTTGTCTGGGAAATGAAAGAACCCGTTACGAGTTAAGAGTCGGCAGTCAGGAGTTCAGAGTCGGGAGTTGCGCTTTGCCCATTGCCAATTGCCTACTACCTATTGCCTATTGCCCATTGCCTATTGCCTACTGCCCATTCTCATACACCGCAACTCCTGTAATTCTTAAATCAGGTTTTTGCTGAGAGTAAAGGATAAGTTGAAAACCTTGCCTGCCGGCAGGCAGGTTATCTTGTGTCAAATCTTTTGGAACTTCAATTTCAAAATTCATTTTTTCTTGCGCAGGCTTTTGTATAAATGACCGGACAACATTTGTGTGAGATAATTTTGCCCCACTATTCTCTCCTGCCTTTACTTTCATCTCTGCATGCTTTTGCACTAGCACTGCGATAAGTTCTGTCTGCCTCAAATCGCCATGTATACTGCAACTCATCAAAAGTTTATTGTTCTCCTTCTTTACCTCGTCAATTTTTATTTCAACGCCAGCTTTTTTTTTCAACACGTTTTTGATATCGGCTTCGGCCATTGAGCGATTGCTGCCGACCAATTCATATTCACCATTGATGATCAATTGGGGAGTATAGATACTTTCTAAGCGAAATCGATTTGCATAAGTTCTTTGTCGCTCTGTAAATTCTTCATTGCTGAAAGGATCTGTCCAGCCTAAGTGATTCCAGTAATCAACATGAAACGATAAAGGAATAACGTTAGGATCAAGGTTTGCTAACTGAGGCAGTAACCTATCGGCGGGAGGGCAACTCGAACAGCCTTCTGAAGTGAATAATTCGAGTACGGCAAAAGAAGAAAATGAACCGGTCATTTTTTTGGCGACAATATTTCTCCCCTGGTGGTTTTTCTTTTCACCCGCAAAACCCGAACACGCAACGATTGCAAATGCGGACAGGATAACAAGCCATGTCATAGATGCAAGCTACAAAATTGATTCGTCCAGGATGTCAGGGACAAGACAAATGACAAATCAGTTCCTAAAAGAAAGCAGCCAGGGAAAAATTCACTGGCTGCATCTGAGCATTGAAGAGTAGTTGAGAAAAGGGTCTTTTAGTCGTGCAATTTTATGTCACCAACCCTGTTGCCGATATCGCGTCCCATCGACAAACCGATATCAATTGAAGGCAGGTAATGTATGCCTCCGTACAACCTCGAAATCCCTGCTTCCGCACCAGCATCGGTTATGCTTGAATAAGTTCTTGAAGGATATCCACGAAAATCATAAGTATGATCTGTTACCGCCACATTCGCTCCCAATACCCTTTCCAAAGCCTGCATGGCGGCACCCGTTATCAATGAGTGGGCCGCGGGATATTCAGGATGGGAGGGCGTGGGTATAAGTGGCAGCCAGGTTGGATCAATCATTTTGCGGACATAGGTTACCGGCCGCACGAGATTATAGACATATTTCGACTTGAACACGACAATCAATGCATCCCGTTGCGCGATGCTCACCTTGGCATAAGCCTCGGCGGCAACTGCGAGACTTGCATGCGTTTGCTCGAGCGCCTGGGTTGTCAACGCTAACTCATGCCCATTGGGTGTATAGCCAATTCCGTTGCCCTGGTCTACCCAAAACAAGCCAATGTTCTTTTGGTCAGTTGTTAATGTTTTTGAAACGTCGTAAACATTTTTCACGATGTTGTAAAAAGCAGAATTGACCACTTCAGAATAAGGAGCCGCAAATGGCGATGCCACAATATTTAAGTCTGCTGCTAAAAAAGTACGGCCAGTAGCGAAATACGTGTTGATCGGGGGTCCAAAGGCAGGAGGTGTAGGCACCCACGAGCCAGGGAAAACCGGGGGAACATATCCTGCATTTGACAGATTTAATTTGTCCGTTAAAAACCAATCGTGCATTGCCTTTGCTATGCTTCGGCCAAAAGTCTGTGACCGCTCAAAACTTGAAGAACCTGCGTCGGGAGATAATTTTTGATTATAGGCATTTTCCAGGGAATCAATGCTTGCCAGGTTTGCAGCGGTTAGCCCTGTATTAAATGAACGGAGCATGGCGGCCATTGCCGCATTGGCACTCACCTGCCAGTTGTAACCATTGTTATTTTCCCTGGCTGGCATTTCCGGCATTTGATACAATTTGGTTGAGAGACTCACGGAATTAGTAATCCCATACCGTACGGACTCGTACAAACCAATGCCGATGTATCCAAAGTAGGCTCCATTCAAAGTGGAATTTCGTTCGAGTAAAAAGCGTAGCTGTAATTTATACCAATCAATGGCTACGTCGGCGCTTTCATGAAAAGCTTTTGGAGTGGAGGGCACTGATTTGGATTGTGCCTCATTTCCGATACCTCTTTGACTTTCTTTTTGGCAGGAAAACAAAGCCAATGAAATTGCAAGGCTTAAAAGAATTTTCTTGTTCATAATGCGGTGGTTTTAAAGTGAAGAAATATTGTTGAAAGTTGAGGAAGTGGTAAACAATTTCTTAGGAAGAACATGGTTAGACCAAGACCAGAATGTTTTCGCAGCATGAGTATGCTAATAGGAAATGGTTAGCATGATTTAAAAAATTTAAGTTTTAAATAAATTAAGAATTCGGGCAAGAAACTTAAGAGAGAAAAATCTTCATTGCAGGCAGATCAAAAGAATCAAGAAGGGTGTGAATATGATCGCGTACCAATCCAGGCTTTTTCTTTGATGGAAAAAAATAAACATTCATTCGTCGCCAACTTGCCAGATTATTTATTCCGATTTTTTAAAATTTCCCAATTCTTCTATGTCGCTATTGTAGACCCTGAGATTAATTAACCGTCTTTTTCCCTCCAGGTGGATGAAATAATTGATGGGATGAAGAGGCATTTCAACTTCCTGCACCAGGAACATGTGATACCCGCGATAGGAACTTCTGATCATATCACGAACATCATTAGCCAATTTAGTCTCTGCATAACTGCGAATGGTTTGAATGCAGTTACCCTGGCTGTCGTAATCGATCCGGTAATCGACATCGTCGAGCTTAAACATCACGACGAATCTGTCCTCCGCATTATACCATGTTTCATTGGAGACGTTCTCGAATTTCTCCATGAAATCCCGGACAGCTCTTGTACTAATGTTGTTGCGATACGTGAGGGCCGATTTATCCTTTGTAATCATCTGTACATAAGTCACCAGGTCTTTTGGCGGCCGTACATTAGTAAATGCGAGTTGCGCATGGGCCCCAGTTGCCATGACAAGGGCCGTCAATATTCCCATATACCCGGCAAAAAAATTCTTTTTCATAATAATAAGGTTTAACGGTGAACTTATTTAATTGGTCGAAGTAACTTACGAACCGGAAACTATTTTCGTCCGATATTTTTTTTAGTGCCGAATTGAAATTGTCAAAGAAGGTTTTGGCATTCCAACCAGGATTAATAAAAAGCCTTCTTTGAGAAGAAGGCCGTCTATGTTCTTATTTGAACATCCACATTGAATTGGTTGTAAACTAAGTTTTTTCATTACTATACTTATTCAATCACCACCTTAATAACCAGGTGACTAAAGGGAAGATTCTGCTCGCTGCAGCGGTAATTGATTTCTACATCCGTTTGTGTATTTGTAGCCCACAACTCACCGCCCATAAAGGAGATAAAAGAATTGATTTGGGTTTCTTTGCCATTTTCAACCAGATAAATTTTTACTTTATGGTTGTTTATGTTCCCTGGGGAAATAACGCCCCCAAAGGTGTTTGTATAAATTCCATATGCATCTTTAACCCAATGATAGGCAACCAGGTTAATTGTGGTTGTGGATGTTGGCACAGCGGGACTGGTATTACCGCCGGGGATTGGAGAAAGGTTTTCTTTTTCGCAGGAGGTTAGGCCGGAGATGATTAATGCATTTGCAATCATCGCCATGAAGAAGATTCGTTTCATTTTTTTAGGATTTAAGGTTGAATAATTTTGTTTTGCTTACTAGTTCAAATAGATGACTATATTTTGAGGCTCTTAATAATTGGACGGAAAAAGATGGTAACGGGAAACAATGTTTCAATAAACTTTTCTTGAATAGAAAACATAAAAATGTTTGTAAATAAAAAGCCTTCTTTAAAAAGAAGGCTTTAAAAAGACCGGCTGTGTTCTTATTTGAACATCACTATTGAACGATTGCTTATGAACAGTTTTTCACTACTATACTTATTCAATCACCGCCTTAATAACCAGGTAACTAAAGGGAAGACCCAAAGCAAAAGGTGCATCACTATGCACTAGCGGGTAAAGTTGTATGGGTGTTTGCTCGCTGAAGCGAAAATTAATTCTTACATCAGTCTCTGTATTTGTTGCCCACAAGTCACCACCCATAAAGGGGATGGAATGATTGATCTGGGTCTCCCTGCCATTTGCTAAAAGATAAATTTTTACCGTACGGTTACTTGTATTCGCAGGTGAAAGAATACCGGGGAAAGTGCTGACATAAATTCCATCCGTATTT
>VBAQ01000252.1:11562-11948 GCA_005883765.1 Bacteroidota bacterium | reverse complement strand
GACGGCAAATAATTGAGCTGCTTGCGGAAAAGAAAATGAACCTGAACGCGATCACGGATAAATTTGACATCAGCCGACCAGCCATCTCGCAACACATAAAAATTTTGAGCGAATGTGGGATCATTGAAATTGAGCAAATCGGAAGAGAACGCTTCTGCAAAATACAGCCAGAAAATCTAAAAGAAGCGGCTGAATGGATACAGCAATACACGGCTTTGTGGGAGCAAAAAATTAATTCGTTCGAGAAATACGTAAATAAATTAAAAAGTAAAAAAAAATGAATGCAACAGATGAATTAAGCAGACGCACATTAGTCATTAAGAAAAGTTTCAATGTCCCGATAAAATTAGTTTGGGAAGCCTGGACCAATCCCGACCATATTGTGC
>VBAQ01000252.1:0-11487 GCA_005883765.1 Bacteroidota bacterium | reverse complement strand
TGGAAATATACCATGCCAATGCCTGACGGCACAGAATTTATTTCAGAGGGCAAATATTTGGAAATTGTTGAGTTCAAAAAAATCTACACAACCGCCGACTTCAAACCCATGACAACAGGCGTGGAAATAAGTGTTTTATTTGAAGGGGATGGTGATAAAACTGATTTTACTTTCAGCGTTATTCATCCAACAGAAGAATACTGCAAACAACAGGAGAAAATGGGCTTCTACAATGGCTGGGGCTCCGCATTTGAAAGACTTGAAGCGTTAATAACTTCTCTAAAAAACGAAACATGAGAAATTGCAAGCGCGACATGAAACGGTAATTAATGCACCTACAAGCAAGATATGGGAGGTAATTACAGACATTAATTTACTGCCAAAGGTAAATCCTGGAGTTCTGAGTGCAAGAGGTCCTATGGACAAACAGGGGCGAAACAAAAATCTGCGAATTCAATAGCAAGGGATGAAAAGGAACCATCACAGAACGGCTTATTGAGCTTATGCGAAATGAGAAAACGGTTTGGACAATGGAGAGCGACACGATGGGCATGAGTAAAATATTCACTCATGATTTTGTTTTTACTTTGAAAAACTGGCGACAAGGTGGTAAACGAATCCTATTATCAACCCGCAAAGATTATGAATGGTCTAGTGATGAAAAGGAAAATGCGACGAATACAGGAACAAATTCTTGCTAACATCAAATCGTTGACAGAAAAGTAATTGGTATAAGAATTACGAAAGAAACCCCTACTATTCCGAAACGGCTTATATGGATTTGCGGGCTTCTGCATTTTTAGCCAATGCACCTGGTGGAACGTACTGGGCTCGAACCAGTGACCCCTACCCTGTCAAGGTAATGCTCTAAACCAACTGAGCTAACGTTCAAATGATCTTTCTTTCTAATGTAATGCGATAAAATAAGGCATTTGAAGTTTCCCGCCGATAAAATTAACGAACTGGGCGAAATAAATTTTGTCCCTTCGATAACTATTTTACTTTTATGCAGTCAATGCATTGACATGGCAAAATATCACGTTACCATTCATTTTGAGATCAGCGATGAGTTTAAAGATCTTATCCCTGCCCATCGTACCTATATTAATTATCTTATTAATAAAGGCGTGATCGATCATTACGCAGTGAGCGTCGAAACAAGAAGGGCATGGATAACTGTAAATGGAGACAGCAAAAAAGAAATCATCAGGACCTTAGCTAAATCCCCTCTTCATAAATTCTGGACCTATGAGGTTGACGAGTTGTATGTTCTCGATGGTCAACACTATCGCTTACCAGCTGTGCAACCCAATTAAATTCACACAGGGTGGCTTTCCCTGTTCTGCTTAGCGTCCTCTTCTGACTAGCCGTAAAAAAAAAATTATGGAATGTTGTGTTTAGTCTGTGACTAGACATCAGCTTTGCAAAAGCCATCAACCTTTTACCCTGGCAAGATCTCTTTTCTGAAGTATTTGAAGAAAACGCGATCTATTTTAAATTGTACTTTTATACTCGCTTCGCGAATAGTATTAATTCTTTGAAATCTAAAACGTCATCTCATGAAAGCGTTTTCATTGCTGCTGATCGCAGTTTTCATATTACTACTGGCAGCCTGCAAGAAGGAAGTCCATTCTTATTCAAGCGATAAGTTTTATTCAACGGGTGCTAACAATTCCGCACTAAACTTAGCAGCCAACTCGGAATGTGCTGTTATTGATGCCTCCAATTTTGGAAGCAACATAACTAACCCTTACTTTCCCTTAGTGCCAGGAACAGTATTTCATTATGTTAACCGCATAATAGAAGGTGCAGATACGAGTTATGAGCAAATCGCGGTATCCGTTTCATCAAATACAAAAATAATTGCCGGCGTTGAGTGCCGGGAAGTGCATGATGTAGTAACAATAGATGGAGAGTTATCGGAGGACACCTATGATTGGTATGCCCAGGATAAGAGCGGTAATGTTTGGTATTTTGGTGAGCATACAAAAAGTCTGAAAGATAAAAACGGATCGACAACAGAAGGATCCTGGAAGGCCAGTGAACAAGGCGCGTGTCCAGGCATCATTATGTGGGCAGATCCACAAGCACATGTGGGTGAGACCTATTACCAGGAATTTTTACCTGGCATTGCTGAAGACCAAGCCCAGATCGTTAATACGAATAGCAAAGTGACTGTTCCTTATGGAGTTTTTTCCCATTGCGTTAAGACAAAAGAATTCACCAACCTCGAACCCGGGGTAATTGAATATAAATACTACGCGGCAAATGTTGGACTGCTGAAAACCGAGATGACATCAGGTGGCAATGAATTAGAAGTCCTCACCGCTGTAACACATTAGGGGCGCTTGGGTGGGAGTTTCACAAAGGCTTAGAGTGCGAGTCTTCAGCTTTTGATTTCCGGCTTTTGACTTTTTATTTTATCATCCACTTTGGTTTCAGCTTAAGCACCTTTTTATAAACGGGACACGATTGAATATGAGCACCGGGTAAATAACCTGTGCTGACTAAAAACTCATTCACGATCTCTCCCCCCGTAAACCGAAATGTTTGCTTGAAAAGTTTTGTCCACTCATCCCTCGTCTTTGGATGATTACCATCCAGCCATTTTTTGAAAGAACCAAATTCTTTTTGTATGAGTTTTATCTGCCTGGCATTGTCAATGGTCGCTTGAATTTTTAACCTGTTACGAATGATGCCGGCATCCTGTAAAAGCTTTTCGATTTTCTTTTCTTTGTAGCGGAAAACTTTTTCAATATTAAAATCATCAAAGGCTTTAAAAAAGTTATTCTTCTTTTTTAAAATCGTTTCCCAACTGAGTCCTGCCTGGTTGATCTCTAAGATCAATCGTGCAAACAAATCGTTGTCATCGTTCAAAGGAAATCCGTATTCTTTATCGTGATAGGATTTATGAACAGAATCTTTTCCGGCATTTAAGACGTAATCGCAGTAGGACATAGTTAAAAGTAAAAAATCCCCGAATTGGAGGACGCAAAGTATGGAATTTTCTTATTCCACTCCTTGACGCCCGACGTCGTAAACTGCCCGATATATCCACGGGAGAAACGATAAAAAGATAGACTTACGCTTAATTAACCCGAAACGCAAATGATGTAATGAGGGGATATTCATACTCACAGTGACCATAAAGGAGATGCCCTCTTTCTTCCGTTTGAAAGTCAAAAGAATTTTTACAAGATGATTTTCCTAGAGATATGAAGAAATATTCAGTTGTGAGATGCCATCGAAGAATTAGACTACTGGCCTATCTTTACGATCTGCAGCCCAGAGGCAAGATCTGACAGGAGCAAAAGAATGAATATTGGGAGTGGAAGAAATTAATATCTCCGCAAAACAATAACTTAGTCGGAGCAACTTGATTTGCCTACATCCAAGTCTGGGCAGAGGCGCTGCCCGAAATAAATTATTTGTATGCCAATTTATATGGATAGGCATGATGTTTCTGAATCGGTTACAGCCGACGCTATAGCCCAGTTACATCAAGCAGACTTAAAAATACAGGACCAGTTTGGTTGCAGAGGATTAACTTATTGGTTTGATGAAAAAAGAAAAACCGCGTTCTGTTTAATTGAAGCACCTGATGCGAAGGCTATTCACAAAATGCACGACCAGGCTCATGGCCAGGTCCCGAACCGCGTAATAGAAGTAGAGGCCAGTATAGTGGAATCATTTTTAGGCAGAATTGCAGATCCGGAAAAAGCTCAAAACACTACATTAAATATTATTAATGACCCTGCCTTCAGAACAATAATGGTTATATCACTAAAGCGATTATCGCTGATACAAAAAGATTCTGTTCAATTTAAATCTTCATTACACAATTACGAAAATGCTGTTCTTAACTTATTGAATGTTTATGAGGGAACACCGGTTAAACAAACTGAAAATCATTTTCTGGTTTCTTTTAAGTCGGTATCAAACGCAGTTCATGCTGCACTTGCCATTCAGTTACTTTTTAAAGATTTCAGGAATGATATAACTAATGATAAAATCGTTTTAAAAATAGGGTTAGGTGCCGGAGTACCTGTAACTGAAAAGAAATTAATTTTTGAGGACACTATAAAATTGACTGAACGGATGTGTAAGATCATTAAGGGAGAAATTATAGTTTCATCAGAAGTTAAAGAATTATACAATAGCGAAAATTCAAATGCTTTAAGTGAAGGAGAAAACATATGTTTTCTTACGCAAACCGACGAAAAATTTCTAAACCTTTTAATGGATTACACAGAATCCGCCTGGAGCGATACAAATTTTAAAGTGGATGATTTCAGCAAACCTGTGGGGTGTAGCAAATCTCAACTGTATCGCAAAATGATCTTGCTCACAGGTAAATCACCCAACAATTTTATTAAGGAATACCGGCTAAATGAAGCTTTAGCATTGTTGAATAGAAATACCGGCAACGTTTCAGAAATTGCCTTTGAGACAGGCTTTAGCAGTCCGTCCTATTTTTCTAAATGTTTCAAAAAAGATATGGCCTTTCGCCTTCTGATTATTTATCTGCCAAATTCGGGCAACAATTCCAGGTTTAGATATTTATCAGAATTGAATTAAAATTACAAGCATTTGAATTAAAAGTTGCGGTCTTCAGTTTTATCAGAGTGTAGTTTTAGGTCTGGTAAGATTTATTGCCTGAATAAAAAACAGGTTCCTTTATTCTTTCTTCTATCACTAAAATATTAGCATATGAACACTCCTATTAAAACACTTGATGGTAAAGACATCACTCTTTCCGGTGAAATCATAGATGGATTCGGATCACAACTCACAGGTAGTTTACTGCGGGCATCCGATCCGGGATATGATGAGGCCCGGAAGATCTGGAATGCTATGATTGACCGAAGACCCGCACTCATAGCAAAATGTATGGGAACTGCTGACGTAGTTAGCTGCGTAAAATTTGCCCGTGAGCATAATCTTTTAACATCCGTTCGTGGGGGAGGACATAATATTGCCGGTATGTCATTGGCAAACGGTGCAATGCTTATCGATCTTTCGCCAATGAAATGGGTTCAGGTAAATCCCGAGACTCAAACGGCATTTGTTGCACCGGGTGCTACTCTTCGTCATGTAGATCATGAAACGCAGCTTTACGGTTTAGCAACATCAACGGGAATTAATTCAACCACCGGCATTGCCGGGCTTACTTTGGGAGGGGGCTTTGGCTGGCTCAGCAGAACCTATGGACTAACGGTTGATAATCTGATATCAGCTGAAGTAGTGACCGCAGATGGAAACGTAATTCATGTCAATGAAAAAGAAAATGCTGATCTCTTCTGGGCCATACGTGGTGGTTCAGGCAATTTTGGTATTGTAACTTCATTTCAATTCAAATTACATCCTGTAGGGCCGCAAGTTTTGGCAGGACTGATTGTTCATCCGTTCAAAGATGCGAAAAAAGTTTTCGAGCATTACAGAAACTTTGTTTCATCGGCACCTGATAAGGCAACTTGCTGGGTGGTGATGAGGAAAGCTCCTCCTCTTCCATTTCTTCCGCAGGATGTTCATGGCAAAGAAGTCTTTGTGATCGCAGCAATATATGCAGGAGATATTAAAGACGGTGAAAAAGTATTGGAGCCGCTTCGTCGTTTTGGTAATCCCATAGCGGATGTTATAGGACCTGCACCATTTGCTGCATGGCAGCAAGCATTTGATCCCCTGCTTACTCCCGGAGCCCGTAACTACTGGAAGTCACACAACTTCACCGAACTTTCCGATGGATTAATAGACATCCTGATAGAATATAATGGCAACTTACCATCTCCGTTAAGTGAAATATTTGTTGGGCAACTCGGAGGTGCCATAAACCGGGTGGCTGCGGATGCTACTGCCTATCCTCACAGAAATGCAAATTTTGTAATGAATGTTCATACACGCTGGGAGGACAGCTCTATGGATGCCATGTGTATTGATTGGGCAAGAAAATTATTTGATCAAACAGCTCCATATTCTACGGGTGGAGTATATGTGAATTTCATTAGCGAAGGAGAAGATAGAGTTGAAGCAGCTTTTGGTGCAAACTTTGAACAACTTGCAAAAGTCAAACGGAAGTATGATCCCGATAACTTCTTCCGCGTCAAGTATGATCCCGATAACTTTTTCCGCGTCAATCAAAATATTAAACCGGTTTCCCGAAAACCCGTCAGCGCCTAAATACGTTGACATGATCGCAATACCTTCAGCGCGATGAAAGCAAAGATCTATATTTAGGCCGTTGTTGGTATGAGGATGGCAATGTCGTCGAGCCTATCAACAACCGAATTTATTAACTTCTATTGTTAGTGAAGGCTTGCAAACAAAGAGTTGTCATTGTTCAAGGGAAATCCGTATTCCTTATCATGATAGGATTTATGAACAGAATCCTTTCCCGCATTTAAGACATAATCGCAGTAGGACATAATACAACTAAAATCCTCCGGACTGGAGGATGTTTTGTGGGAGTTGACGGGATCGAACCGCCGACCCTCTGCTTGTAAGGCAGATGCTCTGAACCAGCTGAGCTAAACTCCCTTTGGAGGAGGGCAAAGATAGGATTGTGGAATTTTTCTGGCAAAATATTTTCGATCTTCCACGGTTTTCCAAAAAAAAGCCATTTAAAAGTGCATGGTCGAAAATCGATTTGAAGCGACATGGCGATCTATGTGAGGCAAATTTTTTTCAATTCAAAATAAAAGCTTCGATTATGTCAGCTGCGCGACAGCAAAAACTTTCAAAGGTTTCCAGTTCTTTTTTAGTAAATGTGTTCGGAAGATTAAAATGAGTTGAGATGACGCCTATCACGCTGCCACGACTGGAGATCAGAGGGGTAGATTGAACTGCACGAAAGCCTGCATTTAAAGCAACCTGCAAATGAGGAGCAAATGATTCATCCGTCTTGACATCCCTTATGAAAACTGTATTTTTTGATCTCATGGCCCCCCCGCAGGCACTTCCATCGTCCGCAGATACGACACTGAAGTGCTCCAGAAATTCGCTTTTAAATCCACGCTGGTTGACAATTTCCAGCGTATTTCGCGCCCGGTTTACAATTTGCATATTGGCAAACTTCGAGCGGTTCATCTTCATGGCCTGGTCTAGGATCTCATCCAGAACCCTGTGAAAATCTATTTCGATCATTTTGTTTCTCAAAACTGTAACCATTTTCCGTAGTTGGGATTAAATAAAACAGATGAGCTTGAAGTTGCAAACTTCTTACATACTTTGGCTGCCAAGTTGTTAATTTTTCAACAGCAATTCGCAGATCACTCCTCAGATTATTTCACTCATTATCATATACATTTACATTTTAGAATTTGCTGCCAGATGATTTTTTCGAGAGCTGTATCTTTAAACCCTGTATGAAGAAAAATTTTTTCATTGCTTTTGAAGGACTTGACGGGAGCGGCAAGAGTACACAGATAAAGCCCTTAGCCGATAAGTTAAAAGAGCAGGGCTTCAAAGTCTACACAACGGCCGAACCGACAAATAGCCGGATCGGTTTAATGATCATATCTTTAGGCACAAAATGGAGGCAGATGATAGAACGATCGCTGCTCTTTATGCCGCGGACAGGTTAGAACACGTGTTAAATAAAAGAGATGGTATTTTAAAAAAACTGGCAGAGGGTTACACGGTCATTACTGATCGCTACTATTTTTCTTCTTATGCCTATCACGGCACCCATATGGACATCGATTGGGTGATCGAAATAAATTCTTTAACGGCGGCCCTGCTGAGACCTGACCTTAACATTTTTATTGATGTTCCTGTCGGTGTCTGTGTCACAAGATTAAGCCACGGTAGAAGCATCGAAGAGCTCTATGAAAATGAAGAAAATCTCAATAAGGTAAGGGAAAAGTATTTTGAAGCGTTTGAAAAACTTAAAGAAAAAGAAAAAGTTTTCATTGCGGACGGCAACCGGCCGGCCGAACTTATTTCAAAAGAAGTGTGGCAGGAAGTTTTTGAAATGATCGCATTGGAAAAAAAACTTCAATGAAAAGCAAACTAATTCCAAGGGTAAGAGGCAAGCTGGTGGATGAATACACCCGTTGTATTCATTACCATTCGCCATTAGACATTATTGCGATTAAGTTTAAATGTTGCGGTGAATACTATCCCTGCTATAGCTGTCATGAAGAGGAAGCTGGTCACAAGCCAGAAGTTTGGACGAGGGGTGAGTTTGACACTGCAGCCATACTGTGCGGCGCATGTAAGAATGAATTAACCATTCATGAATATCTCGCGTGCGACAACCACTGCCCTGCTTGCCATGCCGCATTTAACCCGAATTGTAACAAGCATTATCATTTGTATTTTCAAGTTTAAACAAACGAAATGGCCATCGAACAAAAATTATCTGAATTGAATTTTTCACTTCCGGTTCTTCCTGCTTCAAAAGGTATTTACAAAAAATGTCTTCAAGTCGGAACCCTGTTATATGTATCAGGACATGTTTCCGTCAACAGCGATGGCAGTTCAATTACGGGTAAAATAGGCAAGGATCTGTCCGACGAAGAAGGAAAACTGGCAGCCCGGCAGTGTGGTCTTGCTATCCTCAGCTCATTAAAAGATCATCTTGGCGATCTCGATAAAATAAGAAGAGTGATCAAGATCCTGGGAATGGTGAATTGCACGGCTGAATATGGAAACCAACCTGTAGTTATCAACGGCTGCAGTGAATTATATGTTCAACTCTGGGGTGAAGAAAATGGCAAAGGTGTTCGCAGTGCAGTAGGCATGGGATCACTACCGGGAAATGTCGCGGTGGAGATTGAAGCAATTTTTGAATTGAAACGAAGCAATTTTTGAATTGAATTGACTATTGTTGAATCGTTTCATGGTTTAATTGTTGACTGGTTATGTTCGACTTTAATAATGATACGGCATCATCTTAACCATTTAGCAATTTAACAATCAAACCATATGTCCATCATGAGTCAAGAATGGTTTACAATAAATGATATTGAGAAACTCGATTCACCTGCTCTTGTAATTTTTCCTGAAAGAGTAAAAGCAAATATTCAAACTGCCATCGCCATGGTAGGTGATGTTGCTCGCCTGCGACCCCACGTGAAGACAAATAAATCTGCTGAAGCTTCACAATTGATGTTAGATGCCGGAATCACAAAATTCAAATGTGCGACCATTGCCGAGGCGGAAATGCTGGGAACGATCGGTGCCCCCGATGTAGTGTTGGCCTATCAGCCGCTGGGACCGAAACTCCAACGTTTTATTGAACTGATAAAAAAATTTCCGGGGACCAAATATGCGTGCCTTACCGATAATATTTCTGCCGCAAACGAACAGGCGAACTCATTTGCACGAAATGAAATCGAGGTTCTGATGTATGTAGATCTGAATGTTGGCATGAACAGAACGGGAATTACACCTGGTGATGAAGCGACTGAACTTTGCAAATTTTGCGCGACCACAAAAGGAATAAAATTCGCTGGCCTTCATGCATATGACGGCCATCTTCGCAATCGTGATGTCAGTATGAGGAAACAAGAATGTGACAAAGCATATGAGTCTGTGGAAAAACTACACGAAGAATTGGTAAAGATCAATATCCCAGCTTCAAATATAATTGCAGGTGGTTCACCTACGTTCCCTATCCATGCTAAGCGGAAAAGTGTAGAATGCAGTCCCGGAACATTTATTTATTGGGATAAAGGATATCTCGATCAATGCCCCGAACAAAATTTTCTTCCTGCTGCGATATTGGTGACCAGGATCATTTCACTTCCTTCTCCAACAAAAATTTGCACTGACCTCGGCCATAAGTCGGTCGCTGCTGAAAACGAAATCAGCAGGCGAGTTTTTTTCCTGAATGCTCAGGGCCTCGCCCCCGTCAGTCAAAGCGAAGAGCATCTTGTTTGTGAAGTACCAAACGACCATAATTATAGAACGGGCGACGTGCAGTATGGAATACCTTACCACATCTGTCCTACGGTGGCATTATACGAGCGGGTATACTTAATAGAAGATGGAAAGGTTGTTGGTGAATGGAAGAATGTTGCAAGGGACAGGAAGCTTACCGTGTAACGTTTAAATTGAAATTCCGAAATCCCCGCCTGAACGATTCAGTCGGGCAGGTGAAATCTGAAATCCGAAAATTCAAAATTTTAAACCTTGCTAATAATTGATGCCCATCTCGATCTTGCCATGAATGCCATGGAGTGGAACCGCGACTTGCGGCAGCCTCTCGATGAAATCCGCAAGAGAGAATCGGGAATGAATGACAAACCTGATCGCGGCAAGGGGGTTGTGTCGTTTGATGAATTGAGAAAAGGAAATATTGGTTTGGTCGTAGCTACCCAAATTGCAAGATATGTTGCTCCAAATAATCCTCTACCGGGATGGAATTCACCTGAACAGGCGTGGGCACAAACACAGGCACAGCTTGCATGGTACAGAGCCATGGAAGAAGAAGGTGAGTTGATGCAGGTGAAAGATATTCGTTCATTAGAGATCCATTTGGCATATTGGGAAAATGAAAAAGAAAATGAAAAGAAAACGATTGGCTATATTTTAAGTCTTGAGGGTGCAGATTCATTGATAACGATCGGGTATGTGGAAAGAGCGTATGAATATGGTTTGCGTGCCATCGGCCCGGCACACTACGGCCCGGGTCGTTATGCTAATGGCACAAACGCCATGGGGCAAATGAATGAACAGGGCTTGCGCTTATTGAATGAAATGGAAAGGCTCAACATCATTCTCGATGTAACACATCTCTGCGATGATGCATTTTGGCAGGCGATCGACCATTTTCATGGCCATCTCTGGGCCAGTCATAATAACTGTCGTGCATTCGTAAATCACAATCGTCAATTTAGTGATGACCAAATAAAAATTCTGATCGAAAGAGATGCTGTTATCGGTGCAGCCCTCGATGCCTGGATGCTAGTGCCAAACTGGGTCCGCGGACAATCGATGCCAATAGAAATGAATTGTGACCTTGAGAAAGTTATTGACAACATTGACCATATTTGCCAACTTGCGGGCAATGCAGATCATGTTGCTATTGGTTCCGACCTTGACGGAGCCTTTGGAAAAGAGCAAAGCCCTTACGATCTTGAGACAATCGCTGATCTGCAAAATGTTCAACTATTGCTAAAAAAAAGAGGCTACTCGACAGCAGACATTGGCAAGATCATGCATGGAAACTGGTTGAGGTTTCTTAGAAAAGCATGGAAATAAAGTTTTAAAAGTTGGGTAAATCGTCAAAGATTGCAGCCTCGTAACCCCTTTCTGTCACCCACCCTTCCCTTTCGTCGCAACATTTCCAGTCCTTGTCTCATTTGTGCAATCTCCCACAAATCACAGCCTACTTTTGCTCCCTCAAATGATAAAATAATTGTATGAAAAAATTGCTTTTTACGCTGACAGCTCTTTATGTCGCACTTTCAGGTACTGCCCAGGCTCCAATGGGCATGGGAAAAGGACAAGTACCCAGCATTGGCCGCATATATGGCAAGTTAG
>VBAQ01000251.1 GCA_005883765.1 Bacteroidota bacterium | reverse complement strand
GGATTGCTTGCTCTTGCGGAAGGGCAGGCTTTCTGGGCTTGGGTCCAAACCTGGCTGCGTTATCCATATAATCCCAGCCCAGGTTATAGTAGACAAGCGGGTCAGGAGATTTTTTGGAAGCACCGTACCAAACAGAACGCGGGTCCGTCCATTCGTGCAAATAATCAACTGTGTTGATTCCCCATGTCAGCGCGATAATCAAGAGTACGCCCGCGGCAGGTATAAAAGATTTCTTTACAAATTTATCCGCTGCTGATGTCACTGCATAGGCAATCAATATTACTGCAGCAACAGAAGGAAAAAACAAATAGCGGTCAGTCACGGGATAAGCAAAAGAAAGGATTTGCGTAGGAATGAAGGCAAAAAGGATCCAATAAATAAGCACGACGACCAAAGGAAATTTTCGTCGCAGAAGTAGGGGCGCCAGAAATATCAAAATCAGAATTATCGAAGATACAATCTCAATCCCTATTCCCTGTGGCATGCGAGCAACCCGATAGATAACATATTTACCAAAGCCGGTGATTAACCAAAAATTTTGAATAAGAGCAGAAAGAAGAATATAAGGATCAGGACGACTGCCTGTAGCTGGTTGCGCCCCGGCAACGATCAATCCCATGATGATAGCCAAAATAAAATAGGGCACTTTGTCGGTCAATGAACGAATCAAAGAACGTTTTTCCATGAAAAGGTCAATCGCAATAAATACAAGCGGAAAAGTAGCAACGGAAAGTTTTCCGGCAAGAGAAAAAAGAAAAAGTGCCAGCGATAAAATATACCACTTGATCGATGAAGAACCTCCTTGTCGATACTTCAAATAAGCAAGTAAGGATGGCAGCGCAAAAGCCGTTGCCACCAGGTCTTTTCTGCTTGCGATCCATACGACGGCTTCTACATGGACGGGATGAACTACAAAAAGTGAAGCGGCAGCGACTGCCATGAAATATCGGCCAGTTAGCGCAAGCGCTGTTAGAAACACAAAGCCAGCAACAATGCCCGACCAAATATTACTTGAGAGATGAAAAGTGTAAGGGTCAAGGCCATTTATGGCATAATCCAACATGTAAGAGAAAAGATGGAGAGGCGAGTAGTTTACAAAGTAGGGAGTCGTGAGTATGTGCTTTATATTTTCTGCAGTCATCCCTTTTATCCAGGGATTATTGACAACATATTGCTGGTCATCCACTCTGAAAAAATCTAAATGAAGATCGCTTGCATATAGAACAATCGTGGCAACTATCAACAACAGGAATGTGATCGCATTCAGTTTCCACGAGCCGGCTAAAAGTGATTGTCGGATGCTCTTCCGTGAGGTTTTTTGGTGAATTTTTAATGTCTTGTCTCTTGTTAAATTCGTTTTTTCCGAACCAGCTATCTTCTCTACTGTTTTTTTCGGTTTATATGTCTTTGACTTTTTCGATGATGACACAAATAAATTTTATAGTAAACGTAATTTAGAAAATTATGTTTTAATGAGCCGGCTTAGAAGCAATGATCGCTTCCAGTTGTTTGCAGGTTTGAGAAATGGTGGGTACCCAGTTGGCGCCAGCCATATTTTGTTGCTGCTCGCCCAGGCGAAACCATTTCAATGCCTCCTGATAATTTGCCTGCTTCCATGAGATAATACCAAGATCAGTATAGCAATAAACTGTCAATTCATTTCTCACCGGCGCAAATGTTTCTCTGGATGCTTCATTCACACCGGCAAGAAATTCTTTTTTTGCCCCATTCAAGTCATTTTTTTCTAAAAGAATCAGTCCGCGATTGTAAAACAATGCCGGCATAACCCTGTCTTCTTTTCCCTGCAGGGTTTTTTCGAAAGCGTCCCAGGCAAGGGACAGGATCTGATCTTTAAATTCTCTTTTCATTGGTCCGCTTTGCTGTGAGGTCGACAATTCTGAATTTAGCTTAGGGAGCCTGGGATCTTTTGACCAAACAGCAGACGCAAGGCGTTGCAACTCTTCCTTAGAGATTGATTGAGACGAATCGCCAATGCTTCGCGCCAAACCCACATAGTATGAACCAAGATTTTGCGAGATGGTTGGATCCGATGATTTTTTCATGGCCGCATACCAAACTGACCGCGGATCTTTCCATTCTGAAATATAATTCATCGTGTTGATGGCCCATATAATAGCAATGATGAGTGTCAGCGATGACAAAACGGCGAGTTGATAGCGCCCAATTCTTTTTGTGATCTCAAAAATCCCCCACGCAAGAAGGATGACCGCAGCTACTGACGGAAAAAATATGTACCTGTCTGTTACGGGGTGCGTGAACGAGAGCACCTGGGCTGGTATAAATCCAAAAAGTATCCAATAAATAAGAACTGCGACCAGGGGAAATCTTTTACGAAGGAAAAATGGCACAACGACTACGGCGATCAAAAAAAATGCGCCACCAATCTCCCAAATTGTTTGCGTTGTTTCAGGAGGCAGTCTGTAAAGTACATAACTGCCGAACCCGCTAAGCAGCCAGATGTTTTGCACTAACGCGGCAGACAGGACATAAGGATCTGGCCTGTGACCCATTGAAGGTTGAGCCGACGCTGCAGCTAGTGCGACGATCAATGCAGCAACCAGGAATGGGATCTTATCCACGATCGCACGCCTCCATGATCTTTTTTCTATAAAAATGTCATAAGCAAAAAAAAAGGCTGGGAAAGTGGCGACAGAAAGTTTGCCGGCGACCGCAAGCAGGAACAAGAACAGCGAAATGATATACCATCGCCTGGCCTTATCATTTCGATAACGCAAATAGGCTAGGAAGGAAGGCAAGGCAAATGCTGCTGCGACAAGATCTTTGCGACTCGAGATCCAGGCCACGGCCTCTACGTGCACAGGGTGAACAATAAAAAGAATTGCCGCTGCGATAGATACCCATTTATTTTGAGTAAATGCCAGGGCCATTAAAAAAACAAACCCTGCAACGACGCCAGCCCAAATATTACTTGACAAGTGAAATGCAAACGCATTTGGTCCGCCAATGGCATAGTCCACCATGTACGAAAACAAATGAGCCGGGGAATAATTGGCAAAATAAGGTGTGGTTAAAATATGGTTGATATTCTCTCCACTTATAGATTGTATCCATGGGTTTTTGACGACGTAATCGGGATCATCGACGGCAAAAAAGCCTAAATGCAAATCGGGAGAATAGAAGGCAACCATGCCGATCATGATCAAGGCAAATATTCCTAAATTGATTTGCCATGGCCCCGGCAACAACGGTCTTGAGCCAAGCCCTTTTTTCCTTTCAACCGCGATCTTATTCTCATTCCTTTTTACGTCTGCAGCCGATTCTGATACGGTTCTCGATTGGGATTGTCCCGGTTTCTTTTTGAATTTTTTCTTTGCAGCTGACACTTCAATTTAATTTGAACGTAAAATAAATGAAATAAAAATCCGAATGCAGAACAAACTGCGCTAATAAAATTTTATCATAAATTCAGGATCCGGCGGTAATTGTCCGGCAGCGCCACCCCTTTCTGAATAGCCATTTGCCCATCCGCTTTTGCATGGACCATGTCACCTAATTTATAGTAACAGATAGAGCGGTTGAGATAATATTTGCCCTCCGCCCTATTTTGAATGGCTTTATTGAAATCTTTTAAGGCTTCAGGATATTTTCTATAATAATTCACCAGCAGCGTTCCCCGATTATAAAGAGCCTCGGCATAATTAGAATCCAAATAAATACAATAGTTAAAATCATTAAAAGCCTTTTCATATTGATTAATGCCATTATAAGCGATACCTCGCATATAATACATTGACGTCCCTTCATTTTCTTTGCTGGTCTTGGAATTCTGTTTCACCTTATTGATTGCCGCCGTACAATCTTCAATAACACGCTTGAAAAGTGATGTCGCGGTGTCTCCCGGTTGCATCATTATCGCCTTATTATAATTGAATTGGGCTCTTTCACCCCGCGGCATGGCGGTTGTGGGATAGTGACTGATCACATCTGTCCATAAGGAATCACTATTTTTCCAAACCTCGGTCCTTTTAAAGCTTAAAAAACCGAAGGCAACAAAGACTAAAGTGGCTATCACCCATGCCAGTTTATTTTTTCTTATAAGATATTTTTCGACGAGCGAGGCTAACAAAAATGCAAGACCAATATATGGTACATAGGTATATCGTTCCGATACGATGGTATACCCGATGGATACTATCTGCAGAACCAGCAAAAGGT
>VBAQ01000110.1:17254-25608 GCA_005883765.1 Bacteroidota bacterium | reverse complement strand
CTGTTCGTGAAATCAGCAAAAAGAAGATCATTGTAACGGCTATTACCAATAGACGTAGCATTGAAGGGAAAAAGCTTTAGTGACTCCTCGGAATAGGTTTTGAAAAAACTTGACAGCTCCTTATTTTCCTGTTGCGCTCTTCCAATTGTTATAAAAAATATAAGAGTGACGGCAGGAAGTAATTTATATTTCATAGTAAACGTTTCACCAGGACAATTTAATTAAATTATTAATGGAGCAAATATCTGAGCTGCTGAGGCTGGCTCTAACCCAGGCGTAAACAATTATTTTCATATATTTTAATTTACCAAACAATACGTCTCTTCTTCTTGGCAGCATGTTTGGGGTAAATAAACTGTGATAATATTATCTCATCAATTAAATCCTAATTTATGAAACTTAAAATTTTGATGTTGGCGGCAAGTATGGCTTTGCTTGCTTCCTGCGGTCCTTCATATAGGGTAACAAATGGATCCACAGTTGCAATCGATGTACCTGCCAGTGTGCGGACAACATTTACAACGGCCTATCCAACAGCAACAGATGTTGTATGGACGATGTATGATGCTACCGTTTTGCCTATTGACTGGGATCTCACCGGATGGGCGGCTATGGACCAGAGCGATTACGTAGTGACATTTACTATGAATGGTGACAAGTACTATGGATATTATGATGTCAATGGTGACTGGATCGGAACGGCCTATGTTATCACAGATTATAAATCCTTACCTGCTGGAATCAATACGATGATCAGTGATAAATTTCCCGGGTACAGTATCGTAGCCATAAACAGGGAAATGCAAAAAGATCGCGTAGCTTATGAAATACAGTTGAAAAATGGAAACAGCAAGGCTAAGCTACTGGTTGATGCAAATGGAAATATCATCAAACAGAAAACAGTAAATAAATAAATGGGTTGAGTGAATATTTTGTTTTCATTGGAAAAGCTCATGATTTTTCATGAGCTTTTTTTTATTTGCAGAAATTATTGAAGGCTATCTAGCTCCCCTGTAGCTTACTCAAAGCCTGTCAAAGAACTGGCATGAATGAGAATTTAAAACTTTTTATCTTTCCGATGATTTTTATGCTGTATGGAAAAATCGAACGATACGAAAAATGCCTTATTCTTTGTTCCGGACACATTGGAATGCCATAATGCATTCAGTTTGCCAATGAAATGGATGTTCAACCTCTTTATGAAGAAAAAATTCAACTCGGATACTGTTAGATCCATGTCACAGTTAAGAAAATATTGCGAGCAAAGGAGTCAATGACGATCTTTCCATTTCTGTTTGTGGCACCGCAATCTAAATTCAAATGAGGTCGTCGATCCAGTACAAGTTTGCGCCCTTGCTACGGGTTGGTATTTAAGAATTTGCTTAAATAAGAAAAAAGTGCCTTTCTTTGTCTTCCAAACAATTCTATGGAGTTCATTAAATGCATTCGTCTTTTTGCTGACCAAGTACAGATAGCTGAATGCAAAAAGAAACTAAAAGCAAACAGCAGTTCTCTATTTAAGTTAAGTAAGATACTGGAACTTGCTGGCAATGAGGTACGGTTAAAAATGTTATACCTGTTAGAGGAAGAAGGCAGGCTTTGCCCCTGCGATCTGAGCGATATCTTAGGAATGACCATTCCCGCCGTCTCACAGCATTTAAGAAAACTGAAGGATAGAAATATTATTGAAGCAACGCGTGAAGGTCAAACCATTTATTACTCTTTGAAGGAGGAGCACCTTAAAATTCTGAAACCTTTTTTTAAATATATCAACCAGGAAAACCTGAAAATGCAAACGGCATGAACAATGGTAAGTTAATCAGTGCGGGAGTGTTTACAGCGATTGCGGCTTCGGTTTGTTGCATTGTCCCGGTGGTCGCGCTTGTTGCAGGTTCAGGTGCGATTGCATCTTCATTTTCATGGATAGCACCGGCGAGACCTTATATGATCGGTCTGACTGTTGCCCTATTGGGATTTGCCTGGTACCAGAAATTAAAAAAACCGCAGGTTATAGATGATTGTGGTTGCGATAAGAAACCACTTTTTTTTCAATCCAAGATGTTTCTTTTATCAGTTACCCTGTTTGCGGCCCTGGTGATTGCTTTTCCGTTTTATGCAAAAGCATTTTTTCCAAAAAAAGAAAAGACATCTGTGAACGTAGAAAAATCAAACATTCAAACAGTTGAATTAAATATTAAGGGAATGGGTTGCGAAGCCTGTGAACAGGAAATAGATCACGAGGTGAATAAATTACCGGGCATCGTTCGATCTACCGTATCATATAAAAATAAAAAAGCAGTGATTCAATTTGATATTTCCAAAACTACATTAAAAGATATAACCGATGCCGTGAATGCGACCGGCTATAAAGTAATCAGTCAATCTGTTAAAAAGTAAGCATATGAAAAGAATTGCATTGCTCACTACAATTATTTTACCACTTCTCGTTGTCGCTGGTTTCATCGTTAATGATAAGGCCAAAACCGGAGAACCATCAGTGACTTTTTATAGGACTCCATTAGTTTGTAATGCCGCTCCCGATATTGGATGTGGCAGCCGCTCCAAGCCAATATTACTCGAACTGGAAAAGAACCCTGCAGTCAAAGAAGCCTGGCTCAATCGGCCAGGGACTATAATAGCCATAGTCTGGAAAGACAAAGCGCAGACAAAAAATGTTGCTGAGCAGATATTTGATGAAAACAATGTTTCTTTTAAAGAATTGAATGAAAAAGAAACTGCACCATACAGAAAAACCTTCCGGAAAGAAAATCTCTGGTATCGCGGTGCTGATGTTGACATGCTGAGTCGTGAGGAAGCATCAACCATCGCAGAATCCTCGGTAAAATTTGCTCTAAAAAATAATCTGATAAATACTGATGAATCTAAAAAAATCAGAGCTGAGGTGGAAGCATATTTTAAAGAGGAATTGGTTAAGCTCAGGACCAATGAACAATTAAATGAGGACAGCCAGAATAAATTCAAAGAAGCCTTGTACAATATTGCTGAAAAATACATTGGCAAAGAAAGAACAGAAAAGGCAATGGAGCTTTATCAGAAAAATTGTGAGAAGCAATGTAAAAAAGATGGAAGCTGCGCCACGCCGGGAACGAAAAGCGATTGCTGCCACCATTAGAAACTATGAATGATACCATAATAACAAAGTCGGTTATTACTTGCCCTGTCTGCGGGCATAAGAAAGAGGAAACAATGCCAATTGATTCATGCCAGTACTTTTATGAGTGCGAAGCATGTAAAACGATCATAAAACCAATTGCAGGGAATTGTTGTGTCTTTTGCAGCTATGGTACTGTTAAGTGCCCCCCAATGCAAATGGATGAATGTTGTTGCATACGTTAATGGAACAATTTGTGTTCATTTGAAAAGCTCATGATTTTTAATGAGCTTTTTTATTTGAGGAATTATTATGGTGGTACCTGTTGCAAAGAATTTGTTTGCCACAAAGTCGCGACGACACAAAGAAAAAATTGAAGGTCATCACTTTGCGCCGTAGTTTCTTTCGTGGCAACCCTTTTAAAAAATCATTTTCGAGACAATGCGATTTCACGAATCAATTTTTCTACTCACGGGATATTCCTATGAGACGGGTTGAATCCAAAAGCGGGGTCTGACGACTCTGACGAGTGTCAGACTCCGTCAGAGATGCCGATCGCACACGTCGGCATGCGACGCAACAGGAGCCAAATAGTTATTCACAAGCATGGCACATAATTTAAATTACCATAAAGTGGTATTGACTTCGGATTTGAAATAATCTTACCTTGCTGATGTCAATAATATTTACGCACGTTTAAATTTGAGTACTATGATCAAGTTACAAGTTATCGGACATTTAGGCAAAGACTGTATCGTGAATACAGTAAACGGAAAAAATGTGATCAACTTCACAGTGGCTCACACTGAAAAGTTTCGCGACAGCCAGGGCAACAACCAGGAAAGAACGACCTGGGTTGATTGTGCATACTGGACAGATCGCACAGGAATTTCTCCTTACCTAACAAAAGGCAAACAGGTTTTTGTAGAGGGCACACCCGAGGTAAGGACCTTTACCAGAAATGATGGTACCGCAGGCGCATCCTTATCATTACGTGTACGTGATGTACAGTTGTTGGGTGGACGTGGTGAAAATGCCGGTGTATCAGCAATGACTACGGCTGAATCATATTCGCCTGCAAAGACACCAATTCCAAATGCGGCTGATGTCAATGAGCCCATTGATGATCTGCCGTTTTGATGTTAGCAATAACATTTCCAGCCTCTCAAATTTGGGAGGCTTTTTTATTTCTGCCGTAAATAAGTAACTTAAATCGCAAATGACTCCAGATAATTAACCTTTAAAATGAATGCCATGTCAGACCGAAGAAAATTTTTGAAACAAATAGGTAGCACCGCCTTACTCATCTCGGCAGGATCATTGAAAAGTCTTGCTGCACAGGAACAGGAAGAAAGCAAAATATTAACGCGTCAAAAAAAATATTCAGCCAATGATAAGCTGCGCATTGCAGGCATTGGCATGGGGATCATGGGCTATAACGACGTCACTACGGCGCTGAAAGTGCCGGGCGTAGAACTTGTCGCCTGTTGTGATCTGTACATGGGTCGATTGGAACGTGCAAAAGAGGTTTATGGCAATGGTATTTACACAACGAGAGATTACAAAGAGATCCTGGATAGAAAAGATATCGATGCGGTAATTGTTGCCACCAGCGACAACTGGCATAACTATATCTGTATCGAAGCTTTGAACAAAGGTAAAGCTGTGTATTGTGAGAAACCGATGGTGCACCAGTTAGACCAGGGCCTGGATGTGATACGTGCGCAACAACAAACAAAGAAAGTTATGCAAGTAGGAAGTCAGCGTGTGAGTAGCATTGCTTTTGCCAAAGCAAAAGAAATGTATGAGGCCGGCGATATCGGCAAGATAAATTCCGTGGAAGCCGTGTTCAATCGTCAAAGTGCCATAGGCGCATGGGAATACACTATTCCTCTTGATGCTTCGCCAAAAACTGTCGATTGGGGGCGCTATGAATTACATGCAAAACAAAAACATGCCTATGAAGACAAAAGATTTTTCTGGTGGAGGAATTACCGTGAATATGGAACAGGAGTGGCGGGAGACCTGTTTGTGCATTTGCTGAGCGGCTTGCATTTTATCACCGGCGCAAAAGGTCCTGAAAAAATCTATTCGGTTGGCGGACTTACTTATTGGAAAGATGGAAGAAACGTTCCGGATGTGATGACATCTGTGATGTATTATCCTGAAACAAAAGAACATCCTTCCTTCGAGGTTACTTTGCGTGTGAACTTTGTCAGTGGTGAGGGAGAAACAGGTTATACGAAAATTACAGGCACGGAAGGCGTGATGCAGGTGAGCGAAGGCGGTTTTACTATTAAAAGAAGTAAAATGCCCAAAGCACCTGGCATTGGTGGGTGGGATTCTCTCGATACCTATCCAAAAGCTATGCAGGAAAAATTGTTGGATGCCTACAATAAGAAATATTCTAAAGAAGAACAAACGTCCCCCGAGCTTCCCCCGATCACATACAAAACGCCGGACGGCTATGATGAACACTTAGATCATTTTACAAACTTTTTTGACTCCATTCGCACAGGCAAACCTGTTGTTGAAGATCCGGTTTTTGGCTTCCGTGCAGCAGCTCCATGCCTGGCCTGCAATGAAAGTTATTTTCAAAACAAAGTGATCCTTTGGGATGCAGTGAACATGAAGGTGAAATAATTTTTGATGGAGGGAGGATCCAGCTTGCTTGATTCTTGCACCTTACTCCTTGTTCCTTGCTCCTTGTTCCTTGTTCCCTGTTCCTTGTTCCCTGTACCTTGTTCCTTACACTATCTTGTGCCTTATTTTTGCTCATGACTGAACAAATATTTTCTTACCAGCGACTATTTGATTTCACAAAAAGCATTCTTCAAAAAATTGGTTGCCCTGAAAACGATGCAAGCATTGCAACAAAGGTTTTACTATCTGCAGACCTGCGTGGAATTGATTCGCATGGAGTGGCCCGGCTAGCCGGGTATGTTCGTTTGTGGGAAGTGAAACGAGTGAACACAAAACCGGAAATAAAAATTTTACATGAGAGTCCCTCGACTGCCGTGGTGGATGGTGATAGTGGTCTTGGGTTGGTTGTTGCACCACGTGCCATGCAGGTGGCCGTTGATAAGGCAAAAAATGCGGGAACAGGTTGGGTGAGTGTCCAGAACAGCAATCATTTTGGTATTGCGGCCTATCATGCTATGATGGCCCTGCCTTACGATATGATCGGCATTGCATTAACCAATGCAAGTGCATTAGTCGCACCCACATTTTCTGCATTAGTCGCACCCACATTTTCTGTTGAACGTTTGCTGGGAACCAATCCCATTTGCGTGGCAATACCGGCTGGCGAGGAACCGCCATTTGTTGCAGATATGGCAACCACGACGGCAGCCAATGGCAAGCTCGAAATCCTGCAGCGCAAAGATGGTGTTGCTCCTTTAGGATGGGTTCAAAATAAGGATGGAGCGCCGTCCACTGATCCTCATGAACTAAAAGCAGGTGGGGCATTACTGCCACTGGGTGGTGACAGAGAGCATGGGAGTCATAAAGGATATGCCCTGGGAGCCATTGTAGATATTTTTTCTGCGGTCCTGAGTGGCGCGAATTATGGTCCATGGGTACCACCATTTCCCGCCTATGTTCCTTTACCGGATGAACAGCCAGGAAAAGGCATAGGTCATTTTTTTGGCGCGATGCGCAGACGCGTTTCGGCCTGGCGATGATTTTAAAAGGCATATGGACAAATGGATAAAACGTTTTCGATCTGCAAAGACAGTCGCAGGTCAGGCAAAGGTTTTAATACCCGGCGATCCAGAAAGAGAGATAGAGAACTTGCGAATGAAAAATGGCGTTCCCGTGTTGAAACCTGTGATCGAAGATTTGAAATTTTTGGGAGAAAAATTTTCTGTCGATTTCATTCATTAAACATTTCCCGTTAAACTCCAGATGATGTTCGCCAGGCAAACTATTGAGTTGACAACACAAGGAAAACCTGCAAAAATTCATCTCGTTTCAACCGGGGGAGTATCTGTCAAGACCAAATTTCGCGAGGCTCGCAGGACAGGTTTATTTGCGATGATCGATTTCATACTCGATAAAAAATTTACCGAATGGATGCCGATCTGGGTTTTGATCATCGAGCACCCGGAAGGGATATTTGTGATTGACACGGGTGAGAACGCGGACGTAAATAATCCGGGCTATTTTAAATCTTCGGGGATGTTTGCAAATTGGTTTGACACGACTCAATTCAAATTTGAAGTTAAGAGAGATGAAGAAATAGGTCCACAACTAAACGACCTGGGCATCACCGTCGAAAAAATACAAGCTGTGATATTACCTCACCTGCATCTCGACCACATCGACGGATTAAAATATTTTCCCTCAACGCCGATCCTGGTCAACAGGAAGGAATGGGAAAAGCCTTTTGGCGACCTACCCAAATTATATCCAGATTGGTTTCACCCGACACTCATAGATCTAAATGAGCGGTTTGATACTTTTGACCATGTCCACTATCTGACGCAATCCAAAGATCTATTGCTGGTGGAAACGCCGGGGCATACTCCGCATCATTGCTCTGTTCTGTTCAATGTTGACGGTTGCTGTATATTTTTTGCTGCTGATATTTGTTATTCCCAGTCGCAGCTAATAGAACAAAAATATTCTGGGACCAATGCCAGCCATAAAATGGCAAGAGACACTTATGACAAGGTGAAACGATTTGCCAAAATGCACAAGGTTATTTTTCTTCCTTCCCATGACGTCGATGCGTCCAGACGCCTGAAAGAATTGATCCCTTTGTTCGATACATAAACCCCGGGGTGCATCTGCTGAAAAACTTCATCAGCCTTTTTAAAATGCAAAGCTTATATGCACCATTCCTTTTACTCTCTCCTTCGTCTGATTACTTGCAAAGTTTTGGTCAATGGGCAATTGCATATTGAATCCGGTCGCCATTCTACCAAAACTGATCTCGGCACCCAAGGAGCCTTGCAACAGGGAGCCGCCAGTTAAATTCACTTTGGTGCTTTGCAAAGCACTTGGTTCGGTATGGTCATATAATAAGCCCAGATTGGGGGCAATAACCATGTTACCGACGGGCGTAGCATAATACACAAAGCTGTTCACAGATGCTTTATTCCCAAATTTATAATCCTGTTTGTTGGTTGTATTGATCTTATATCCTGCAGAACTATTGATGCCTAACTTGCCTACGCGGATATTGTACATGGCATTAAGCAAAATGTCTGTTGTCCCCGATCCAATTTGAGAATTAGCC
>VBAQ01000110.1:16678-17196 GCA_005883765.1 Bacteroidota bacterium | reverse complement strand
TGCTGAGATAGCTGGTTGTTTTTTGAAGTACGGTCAAATAGTTTGTAATTGGCCAATATTGCAATATCACCGAGACCGCTTAGATTTTTTGTGCCTTCATCGGAAACGTGGTGATTAAAGTTGTAGGGAACAAAGGCCAGCACCTGCCATCTTTTGCCAATATTAATACCGCCCCACAGCTCGACCGTCTGATAAAAGTCGTTGCTGAATTGAGTCGGATCATCATTTAACCGGGTATGAAAACTGTTGAAATGATAACGAAGCCCTAAAAACCTGTGATTGAATTGTGGGAGAATGCCGATGTAATAATTCCCTACTCCGCATCCACAAATCTCGCACGCGTTCGCAAAAGAAACAATGATGATCGCAATGAGTATGAATAAAACTTTTTTCATTTTTAAAATTGAATAAATGATGAATGCTCCAATGCTTGCGCAGAAGAGCGAATTATAGAGAAATCAGATGAGTCAGGCCGAAGGAGGATGAAATATGGAAAAAGGAAGATCAACAGGTTTTTC
>VBAQ01000110.1:0-16666 GCA_005883765.1 Bacteroidota bacterium | reverse complement strand
GGTTTTTCTGTGGCGATAGTCACATATTCCCGTTGGGATGGTAGGGACAAAAAATAGATTGAATAGTAGGAAAGAAAAACAAGGTTCTCCATTTTGTTTTCTAATCGACGCTGTGGGTTTTGCTGGTCTTTTTTTTCTTCCTGTTGTAATTTTTTTGCAAGCTGGCATTTGCCATTGCAATGCAAGATCAGCCTGGCCTTATTTTCGCAAATACCTGCATAAAAAGAGCGATTGGCATAAAACCCAAAAACAATGAACGATTGATTGAAAGTTTGAGTAAAAAAAGCGACGAAGAATAATATGGCACCAAATGACTTCAAAATATCAATTTCTCCGGCGTAAATTACACCACCCGGCTAAAACAAGCTGATTAATTTTCGTAATTTTTATCAGGTGCTCATGAAAAACAAATATGTATTGATCTCCTACAGCCTGTTTTTTTTAAACCCTTTAGGAGTCAAAAAATTCTTATCAACCAAAGTCAACACTCTTTCGCCATTAAGGATTTGATTGTCTGCACTCACAAATTGCAATGTTTGTTCGCCGATCTTTACCGCCGCGTCTTTTTGCAGTTTTACATTGTCAAAATTGCCTGTGACTTTTAAACTCGCAATAGAATATCCAGCATCCTCAACTGCCTTTTCAATGTCGTCAAAACTTATGGGAACATTTTTTTTAAAAGCTAGCTCATATTGCTGTGTCTTAATATCCACCTTTACTTCTTGTATAAAGGGTACACCTTCGAGGGCCTTTTGAACCGCTTTGGTACACATTGAGCAGGTAAGACCGCTCGCTTCTAAGCTTGCTTTGGTAAACTGTGCGTTTGCTTTACCGACAAACCAACTAACCAGCACGAGAATAAATCTGTTTTTCATTCGTCTTTAAAATTAAACTATTCTCTTAAGTGAGAAATCGACGAGTATCGCTTTTTGGCTGCAGTATCTTAAGAAATCTCAAATAAAACGAAAAAGGCAATAGTTATTGTATAACTCCAGGTAGGTCCATACAATCTTGTCCTGGGAGAGCAGAACGGAGTTGCCTCCAACAGCCGGTAATAATCCTTTCGATTTTATTCTTTACAAACATATCTTTGCACTCCGAAAAATTACTGTTCAGTATGAAGGTCATGAAGTTTGGCGGTACATCTGTGGGCAAGCCTGAAAGGATACATCATATTTCATCGTTGGTCACTTCCCAAAAAGAGCCAACAATTGTCGTCCTCTCTGCCCTGTCCGGCACGACCAACGCCCTGGTTGAAATTATTTACAACATCGCCAAAGGCGACAGGATCTCAGCCAAACAAAATATTGATAAGCTGGAAGAGCATTATCATGATTTCATTAAAGGATTAGTAAAAGAGCCCGCCTTCATTCAAAAGGCCAATGCAATCATTTCGGAACATTTTGAATTTCTCAATATCATTTTAAAAATTTCTTTTAGCGAAGCATTAAGTAAGGACATTCTTGCCCAAGGTGAGTTACTATCAACAAAATTATTTTCAACCTACCTGGAAGAGCAGTCCATCGATCATATACTGCTTCCTGCCCTTGAATTCATGACGATTGATTATAATGATGAGCCACAAATAGGAAGTATCAAAGTAAAGCTGACGCAATTGCTTGGTCAGTATCCCAACAAAAAATTGTTTGTTACCCAGGGCTATATCTGTCGCAATGCAAGAGGAGAGGTTGATAATTTAAAAAGAGGAGGAAGTGATTATTCTGCCTCCTTGATTGCTGCCGCGATCAATGCGTCGGTTTGTGAGATCTGGACGGATATTGATGGCATGCACAACAATGATCCAAGAATAGTAAAGAAAACAAGGCCCGTTGAGCAATTGAGTTTTGACGAGGCAGCGGAGCTTGCTTATTTCGGCGCAAAGATCCTGCATCCGGCCTCCATCTGGCCCGCACAACAATACAATATACAGGTGAAGCTTTTGAATACAATGCAACCCGAAGCTAAAGGGACGGCGATCGTTGAAGAGGCCGGTTCAGTGGGCGTAAAAGCCGTGGCGGCTAAGGACAATATCATCGCCATCCGTGTCAAGAGCAGCCGCATGCTGCTGGCTTACGGGTTTTTGAGAAAAGTATTTGAGGTCTTTGAGAAATACCGGACGTCTATTGACATGGTGACAACTTCGGAGGTTGCTGTTTCATTAACGATCGATAATGCGACTCACCTGAAAGAAATTCAAAAAGAGCTTGAACCATTCGGCGCTCTTGAGATAGATGAGAACCAGGTGATCATTTCTGTTGTGGGAAATGAAATTTCGCAGACCGCAAATATTGTGAAGAAGCTATTTGAATCTATTCAAAATATCCCTGTAAGAATGGTATCCTACGGAGGAAGCCCGCATAATATTTCGTTGCTGGTTCCCGCTGCTTACAAAACGCAAATTCTTCAGCAATTGAACAAAGGAATGTTTAACCTGTAGGTTTAGGTGTTCACCAATTATTTCCCTTCATCGGTTTCTTCATCGTCACCGTCGCCTTTAATAGTGTAGACAGCAATTGTTCCTCCGGCTCCATTGCCAATGGCTCCTATGAATGGTTCTTTGATCACTTTTATCATCGCAATATCTGTAACCGGCAGCGTATTCAGAAAACCGGGATCAACCGCGATTTCATCTACGAAAATGCTTGACCTTGTATTACGAATGAAGGGAATGGGAGTACCATATCTTGTATAGTATACCTGCAAACCAGCCACGCGCCCATTCAACCATTCTAAAATATTTGAATAGCTTTTGGCCGATTCATTTTCATTTTGAAGGTCAAAAATAATTCCATCATGAGTTTTAAATAAGCCACTACAATACTCATCGTTCAATTTGTCTTGTGGGGATATATAATTTTTACCGGTATATCGTTGCGCAGACAATGCAAGACCCAAAACCGAGATCAACATCAACAGCGTTATTTTTTTCATATCCTTTTCCTCCTTTTGTAAGTTACAACAGGATTATGTTAGCAGATAGTTAAGTTGTACCTATTAAAACAAGAAAGAAACATGCCGAACGAGAGGTTTATAGGATCAAATACAATATAAATAACGCTGACATGGGCACCGTGAGATTATCAAATCCCTTTAGTATTAGCAACTCGGCAAGCGTGGTGCCCAACATCAGCAAAAAGCTATACTCAACCAACAGCAAAAACGAAAAAGAACTAAAATAAAAGAGAAAGCAAAAACATATTATAAAGGAGGAAGCAGCGAAACATAGAGAGCCGGCAAGAGTTTTTTGTTTATGAAAAAAGGAAATAGTTTGGTGACCAATGATTCCGAACTCAGGTTGGTGAATTCATATCGCAAAAAACTGGACGCTGTGTATTTTAGTTGGGCTGTTCACCAGGTATTGAACTGGAAAAATAATTGGTATCCTGAAAATATTATTCATATACACGGCGAGAAAGACAAAATATTTCCTGTCAGGAAATTGAAACCAACGCATGTGATTAAAGACGGATCACATATCATGATCCTTAACAAAGCAGATGAACTGAGCAGGTTCATTAATTCAGTCTTATAAAAGGCTCTTTTTAGATAAGAGATTTAAATAACTCAGCTTCATTGATCACACCACCAGCATAGCGTCGCCATAACTAAAGAAGCGGTATTTATCCTTAATGGCTTTCTTGTAGGCCTCCATGGTCAGATCATATCCTGCAAAAGCGCAGGTCATGATGAGCAGGCTTGTTTTAGGCAAATGGAAATTCGTGATGAGAGCATCGGCAATATTAAAGTCATACGGAGGATGAATGAAAATATTTGTCCATCCTTCTGAAGGTTTCAAAAGTTTCTGAGCCGTGAATGAGGACTCAATGGCACGCATGGTAGTCGTGCCAACGGCGCAGATACGGTGCCCATACTCCTTGGCGCGGTTCACAATTTTGCAGGATGCGTCTTCGATCCGGTAATATTCCGCATCCATTTTATGTTTGCTCAGGTCCTCCACTTCTATAGGTCTAAAGGTTCCCAGCCCTGTATGAAGTGTTACTTCTGCAAAACGAATTCCTTTTATCTCCAGGCGTTTGATCAATTCACGGCTGAAATGAAGTCCTGCAGTCGGGGCCGCTACTGCTCCTTCATGTTTTGCATACACCGTCTGATAGCGCTCTTTGTCCTCCTCGTCCGGTTTGCGCTTGATATATTTTGGCAATGGAGTTTCTCCCAGCTTTTCGAGCATGGCGCGAAACTCATCCTCACCGCTTTCCCATAAAAATCGGATCGTGCGGCCGCGGCTCGTAGTGTTATCGATCACTTCTGCTACCAGTTCTTCGCCTTCTCCGAAATATAATTTATTGCCAACCCGGATCTTTCTTGCGGGATCAACAATTACATCCCAAAGCCGGTTTTGTTTGTTCAATTCACGCAACAGGAACACTTCGATCTTGGCACCTGTTTTTTCCTTGCGACCATACATGCGGGCGGGGAAAACCTTTGTGTTGTTTACAATAAAAACATCCTTGTCATCGAAATAGTCCAGGATGTCGCGGAAATGTTTATTTTCAATTTGACCGGTGTGGCGATGAACGACCATCATCCGGGAGTCTTCTCTTTTTTTTGTGGGGTGCTGGGCAATAAGATTTAATGGAAGATCGAACTTGAATTGTGAAAGCTTCATGGAGTAATTTTCTTTTTTGACGATTAACCTAATGACCGGCTTGCGGAGTAAGTGGAAGGAATTGATCCAATCAGCCTTTTGTTGAGGCTTCGGATGACAAGTCCGGTCTTACGGCACCGGGTCAGGTCATTAAGGTTTCCCCTCGGGGAAGTTTTAAAGTGCGCAAAGGTAGGGGATTTAAGATGGAAAAATCCTTTTCTTTTTCACAATCTTTTCATTCGATGGCGCATCACCGACAACCGAAGTTGGAGTGCCAAAGGTTGTCATAGACGGCCCCGTGAGTCGCCCGGTCCCGATAGTTATCGGGATGACCGGGTCTGAAGGTGAGTGTTTCTTTGACAAAATAAAGAAGGATCACTGAACCCACACTATTGAGTAGCTTGGCAGGCGTACAACGGGAGCAGGCTTGCAAGCCGGTTACATGTTTTAGAAAATCACCGACAAAATACACTTTCTTATGCATCGCGGTCGTTTTAGCATCATAGATTTGCGGATTCGTTCTGAATAGGACTATAGCTATGAAAAAAATTGTATTTGCTGTCTTCGCTCTGAGCTCCATCCTGCCTTGTGAAGCACAGACCGAAATCGCCAAAAAATATCCGAGCCTTTTTTGGGAGATCACCTGCAATGGTCTTGCCCGCCCCTCATATCTTTTTGGGACTATGCACGTGAGCAGCAAAATGGTTTTTCATTTATCCGATTCTTTTTACCTGGGAATAAAAAACTGCGACGTGGTTGCGCTCGAAACCAACCCTGAGTCCTGGCAGGAAGACCTGGTGAAGTACGAGGTGGATGCTAACTCGTATGGCCGGCTTCGTGTTCCCTGGATCAATCTGAGGCAAATGCCAAATGATTATTTAAATATCAGGACCCTGCAATTCGGCAAATATGAGAAACAGATCGAGGCAGCACTATACAGTCGACCTTCGACTATCAACAATCTTTTATACCGCAACTATTCCGATTACTCCAGTGATTTTGAGGAGAACACCTACCTCGACATGTACATCTATCAGGTAGGCAAAAAAATGGGTAAGCGCGTCGCTAGTGTCGAGAAATATGATGAGAGCATGAAGCTAATGATGGAAGCTTATCGCGATGCCGCTAAAGAAAAAAATCACAAACAAAAGAGCTATGCGAATGACGATAATTACTCGCCCGATAAGTTGCAGGAAGCCTATCGCACTGGCAACCTCGACCTGCTCGATTCCATTAACCGGCTGAATAGCTTTTCTGATGCCTTTGATGAAAAATTCTTGTACAGTCGTAATTTATTGCAGGCTAATTCCATTGACTCGATATTAAAAACCAAATCATCTTTATTTGTCGGCGTAGGCGCGGCCCATCTTCCCGGCAACCGCGGAGTGATAGAAATTTTGCGGCGGATGGGCTATAAACTCCGCCCGATCGTGATGGGAGAAAGAGACAGCAACAAAAAAGATATGGTTGAAAAACTTCGCGTGCCGGTAAATTTTACAACACAAACTTCAGAAGACGGATTTTTTAAATGTGACATACCGGGAAAATTTTACCGGTTCAATGAAGAAGGATTGCTTGATCAGCTACAGTACGCCGACATGGCCAATGGCAGCTATTACATGGTGACCAGGATAAAGACTTATGCCAACATTTGGGGACAAAATGAAGACGTGGTGAAGAAAAAAATCGACAGCTTATTGTACGAGAATGTTCCCGGAAAAATTCTAAGCCGGCAGAACATTGTTCGGGACGGGTATAAAGGTCTTGACGTCATCAATCGTACACGCCGTGGAGATATTCAGCGCTACAATATTCTTGTTACGCCGTATGAGATCATTATTTTTAAAATGAGCGGCAACGGTGATTACGTCAGGGATGGAGATGAATCAAGAAAGTTTTTTAACAGCATCCGGCTGAAGGAATACAGTACCGACGGGGCAACAGCATGGAAAAGTTACCAGCCTTCTTATGGCGGTTTTAGTGTTGCTCTTCCCCATGAACCTTTTATTGCCAAGAATAAAAACTGGCTGTATGAGTCCGAGGATAAAAACACAGGCATAAGCTATACTATCTTACGTACGGATATTCATAACTACAATTTCGCCGAAGAAGACACATTCGACCTGGATCTATTACAAGAGAGTTTCTCAAACTCGGAATTTATCGACAAGGCATCGAGTCGAAAATTGATTACCTGGAAAGGTTATCCCGCGCTGGATTGCAAGTACCTGCACTGGGACGGCTCGGTGTCATTAACGAGATTTCTCATCCAGGGTCCGCATTATTATACCCTCGTCGCTCACGGAAGAAAAGAGAACCCGGATATGCAGCGGTTTCTAAATTCCTTTGAAATAAAAGAGTTTCTTTACCAACCACTTTTTGTCAAAAAAGATACCACCCTCTGTTACACAGTTAAAACAACATTTTATCCTGAAGACAAGAAGGTCAAACTAACCATACCGGGCGCCGACAACTCTTTGTCCAATGGAGATGATGACGAAGATGACGACAACGCTGACATTAATCTGCCCGGTGGTGGCAGGTATAAAAATGACATCATTGAAAATGATAGCACCGGGGAAAAGATCTTTGTATCCTGTTACAAAAATGGCCAGTATTACTACAACCCCGATAGCTCCGTGTTAAACGAAAACCGGATAACCCGAAATGCTTCTTGGATCTTTCGCAGCCGAAAAAGATATGATCTGCCCGGTAACTGGAGAGTACTGGAAATTCAATTATCGGATACAAACAGCAGCCGGTTGATCTGGACAAAATCTTTTTATAAAAATGGAATTGGATTTTCCCTCGCGGCGGAAGGAGATACGCTTACAGCTCCCAGTTCATTCGTAAAAAGTTTTTTTGAAACCTTTACACCGGCCGATGGATTAAAAGGTTTTGATCCTTTCGAAAAAAAATCAACCATTTTCTTCAGGGACTTCTTCAGTAACGATACGGTAACTCACAAAAGCGCAGTGAAATCAATTGACCAGGTCAGGTTTGATTCAACAGACTTTCTGCAATTAAAAAAAACCCTGGCGTCCATCAATTGGTCTGATAAGAAGTATCTGGAAATAAAAAAATCGCTGATCAACAAGCTTGGCGACATAAAGGCCAAAACGAGCACTGACCTCTTAAAGGAGCTTTATTCAGCAACCGGCGATACAGTAGAAATGCAGTACGTGATCTTGGAAAGTTTATTACAGCAGCAAACACAATATGCATTTAAGACTTTCGGGGGAATCATCGCAGCCGAACCACCCGTGATAGAATTCAATTCGAACAACTCGTACCCTGATTTTAATCTAAATCGTTTCCGATTCAACTTTAATTCCAGGCTCTGGGGAAGAGGTAAATATAAATTTGATAATGGCGAGTTCTGGGATGAACTCTACGATTCTTTAGCTCTGACACGCAGTATTTTAACCGATATATTGCCATTGGTGAATTTGGACGATTACAAATTGCGAACTATTCGATTATTGGCCCGAATGAGCGATAGCAACCTCGTTGAAACCGGCGACTATGAAGTCTATTTTAGCAAGTTCCTGATCGAAGCAAAACAGGAATTAAGGAAACAAACTATAAGCGAAAAGAAAAAATTGATCAAAAAAGCCACCGATAAAAATTTAAAGGATGACGACGAAGATGATGATGACGAAAACAATAACGGCAACGAAAAAATGGAACTATACGCCAAATTATTGTTGCCTTTTTGGAAGGTAAATCCTAACGTTCCTGTTTTATTTCAGCAGCTATTGGAGTCAGCAGACAAAAAACTAAAGTATGCCACCATGTTGATGTTGGTTAAGAATGATAAGCCAGTGCCAGATAGCCTGTTGAATTATTTTGCCTCCATGGACGACTATCGATATCGCCTTTACAAAGACCTCGATGAAATAGAGCGATCGAAATATTTTCCTGCGAGATACAATAGTAAGATCGATCTCGCAAAAAGTAAATTACTTGATTCAAAATTGTACGGTAGACCCGATTCTGTTTTATACCTGGACAAATTACCGGCTGAATTCCGGTCGCAGCGGGGTTACGTTTATTTCTTTAAATACAAGGATAGGAAAGATGATCCGGCATGGAAACTGGCGAGTGTGGGCTTATTACCGCAGGACCCCAAGCAATTTGAGTTCAGGGCTAAATTTGTTTCACCAGAACTGATCACGGATGAGGACGGCAATGACCGCTTTGACCTTACATCATTTACCGATTCAAAAATAAAAGAAGACGAGCCAGTATATGAACAATTAAAAGGCGCATTAAAAAAATTGCTCTATTCCCGCCGAAAAAGTGCAAAAGAATTTTATGACGTGTCAAGAAATGACCTGAGCGAGATCTTAAAGCTGAAAGACTAAGCGATCTTTCCCTTGGGAATGGATGCCACCAACGTTTTTGTATATTCTGTTTGAGGATTGAAATAAATATCATCGGCGTCCCCGCTTTCTTCGATCCTCCCGTTATTCATCACCATGATCCTGTCACTGATATAGCGGACCACTGCGAGATCATGGGAGATAAAAATGATGGTAAAGCCAAATTCTTTTTTCAGATCATTCAGCAAATTCAAAACCTGCGCTTGCACGCTCACATCCAGCGCCGACACAGATTCGTCACAAACCAGGAATGAGGGATTCAATGCCAACGCCCTCGCAATTACGATTCGTTGGCGCTGGCCACCTGAAAACTCATGCGGATAACGATTAAAGTGCCCGGGCCTTAGATCAACCTTCTCTAATAGCTCGATCACCTTTTTTTTCCTTTGATGCCCACCTGGAAAAATCTTGTGCACCTGCATGGGCTCGGCAATAGCCGATCCAATCGTGATCCGTGGATTCAGGGATGAGTATGGATCCTGGAAGACGATCTGGATATCTTTTCGCAATGGTTTCAATTGATCTCTTTTTTTGGCAGTGATATCCTCGTCATTATAAATTATCTTACCCGAAACAGGATCGATCAGTCTTAATAACGCTCTTCCCAAAGTCGTCTTACCGGAGCCGGATTCTCCAACCAACCCAAGAGTTTCACCCTTCAATACCTCAAAGCTCACATCGTCTACAGCTTTGACAAATTCAAGCGTTTTACCAAAAAAATTTTTTTTCGATGGAAACCAGACGGAAAGATTTTGAACTTCAATCAGAGCTGGTGGCCGCGCAACTGGCTCACCAGGACGGAACTGCTGCTCTTTGCCACCCCGAATCATTCGGTCCGACGTAATTTCCGGTTTGCTAACTCTCTCATGACCCCTGACTCCTACCTTTTCAACTTTTTCAAAAAAATCGCTCACCACCGGCAGCCGTTCGCCTCTTTGATGATTCACAGGTCGGCAAGCCAGCAATGCCTTCGTATACGGATGTTGCGGACGGTCGAAAATTTCTTTTACAGAATTTTGTTCGACAATTTCCCCGTTATACATCACAACAACTTTATCAGCCACCTCAGCCACTACACCCAGGTCGTGAGTAATAAAAATGACCCCCATATTTTGTTCTTGCTGCAATTCCCTGATCAATTTCAAAATTGTTTTTTGCACCGTTACATCCAGGGCTGTTGTTGGCTCATCGCAGATCAGTAAGGATGGATTGCAACTCATTGCCATCGCAATCATCACCCTTTGTTTTTGTCCACCGCTCAACTGGTGCGGATAGCGATGAAATATTTTATCCGGCTCAGACAATTTTACTTTTGAGAACCAATCGATAGTTTGCTGCCTTGCCTGGTTATTCGAAACCGTTTTGTGGGCAAGTATTGCCTCGGTTACCTGGTGGCCGCAACTAAATACAGGATTTAGTGAGCTCATCGGCTCCTGGAAGATCATGGCGATTTTATTGCCACGGATATGTTGCAATTCTTTATGACCTTTTGTTAACAGATCCTCGATATTATTCCCGCCCTCAGAAAACAGTATCCGACCCGAACTGTATTGAGCAGGCGGCGAAGGAAGAAGTTGCAAAATAGACAATGAAGTGACCGTTTTTCCCGAACCTGACTCGCCCACAATACCCACTACGTCACCGCGGTCAACGTTGAAAGAAATATTTTTTACCGCATTCGTCGTTTCTTTTCCGGAAAAAAAATCAACGGATAAATTATCTATCGTTAATAGGGGCATCATTATTTTTCAACAACTCTTATGGACAATTTCCTAGGCGGCTTGGGATAGTAAGCCATGCAAGTCATGCAGCCTTTATCCGCAGATGTATCAATGTAAAAATTAAACTCGTCACCCTGTTTAATGGAAGCTGGAAAAGAACAAGTATTTTTTAAGGCGAACACATTTGTATAGGTTTTGCCGGTTACATCATCGCGCCAACTTGTTGAAATTTGAGAAGTATCGATCTCGCCCGATAAGAATTTGATCGTATAATTCATGCAAATTCCGGCAATTTCCAATCTGCCACGGTATTTTACCTGCTCCGCTTTTTTGTTGCAGTGGTCATTTGAAAGAAATAAGGACGTTATCGCGTACAGAAAAAATGATTTCATAAAATGTATTAAAACCTCAAATGTCTTACAGTGAATCCCCCATTGATCAATTGCTTTAAAGAATCAATACCGATCTTCAAATGGCGCTCGACAAAATCTGTCGTTACCTGTTTATCGCTTTCTTCTGTCTTTACTCCCTCGGGTATCATCGGCTGATCGCTTACAAGCAGCAATGCGCCCGTCGGGATTCTATTATAAAAGCCAACGGTGAAAATGGTAGCAGTTTCCATATCAATTGCATAAGCTCTTATTTTCTGCAGGTATTCTTTAAACTCATCATCATGCTCCCACACACGTCGGTTAGTAGTGTAAACCGTACCGGTCCAGTAATCTACGCCGTGATCCCTGATGGTTGTCGAGACCGCTTTTTGCAAGGCAAACGCAGGTAGAGCAGGCACTTCTTTCGGAAAATAGTCATCGGACGTTCCCTCTCCGCGAATGGCTGCAATCGGCAGAATGAGATCACCCAGTTTATTTCTCTTTTTTAATCCTCCGCATTTACCCAGGAACAACACGGCCTTTGGTTCAACCGCACTCAACAGGTCCATTACCGTCGCTGCTGTTGGGCTACCCATGCCGAAATTGATGATGGTAATATCGTTTGCCGTTGCGCATTGCATTGGTTTATCCAGGCCAACCATTTCAACATCATTCCAGTCCGCAAAAAGTTTTACATAATAACTGAAGTTGGTGAGCAGAAAATATTTACCAAAGTTTTCGAGCTTTTCGCCGGTATACCGCGGGAGCCAGTTGAGTACAATTTCTTCCTTTGTCTTCATTGAATTAAAATTCTGCTAATTTAAAATTTATTTTTGGACGATGATTTCGATAAGTTTTCCCAAACCCACCTTCAGACTAAAACAAGAGAATGATGTGAAGTTTATTTTTGACGGCATCCGCAGGCAGTGGCTTGTGCTGAACGAAGAGGAGTGGGTGAGACAAAATTTTATTCAATATCTTATTCAAACCCTGGGCTACCCGGCAGCTTTTATAGCACTTGAAAAAGAGATCAGGCTGGGGGAACTGACCAAAAGGTTCGATATTTTGGTATACAATCAAAACCACCGGCCATGGATGATGATCGAATGCAAGGCTTCGACGATCGCGCTTGACAACGCGACGCTCCAACAGGTGCTTCGATACAATATTAGTGTCCCTGTGTCCTTTCTTATTATTACCAACGGGAATTACACCTATGGATGGGAAAAAATAGGGATAGATCTAAAACTCATTAAGCAAATGCCGTTATGGACATAAAAATTTCCGAGTTTTTCCTTTTTTTTAAAATTGCTGGCATAGATTTTATATTGTTTAATTGATCCGTAATGTAAAAACGGAAAAATAACTATGGAACACGAGGATCTGGAAAGGTCAGCCACCATTGTAGGCTTGGCTTTATTAATAGCAACATTTTTATTTGGGATTCTGGATTCGCTCGCTTGATCAATCAATTTCATTGAACGAGTAGCCACATGCACTTTCACTACCATGTTTATGTGATCAGGAAAATTCATTTGGCACATATTTATCTGCCCGCCTATCTTTGCACATGGCAACAATAACTAATAATCTGCCGGTAATCCCCGGGCGGATCTCTTCTAAAAACAAATCCGACAATTTTTTTGGTGAGGGTCTTACGTTTGACGATGTGCTTTTAATGCCCGCTTACAGCCAGGTTCTTCCGCGTGATGTGGACATCAGTACACACCTTACAAAAAACATTAAGCTGAATGTGCCCATGCTATCGGCAGCCATGGACACGGTAACTGAAGCTAGTCTTGCGATCGCTCTTGCAAGAGAAGGTGGGATAGGCATTTTACACAAGAATATGAGTGTCGCCATGCAGGCTGAGCAAGTGCGAAAGGTAAAACGCAGTGAAAGCGGCCTTATCATCGATCCCATTACATTGCTTGAAAATGCAACGATTGGTGACGCCATGGTGCTGATGAAAGAAAATAGAATCGGTGGTATTCCAATCATTGATAAAAACGGAAGGCTTGTTGGCATTCTCACCAACCGGGATCTGCGCTTTGAAGATAATCCCGAAAGGAAAGTGACCGAGCTAATGACAAAAGAAAATCTCATCACCGCGCCCGAGGGAACTGATCTGAAAAAAGCGGAAGCCATTTTACGAAGGCATAAGATCGAAAAACTTCCAGTGGTGAATAAAGCCGGGAAACTAATTGGGCTCATCACTTATCGTGATATTCTTCAACTGTACAGTTTTCCGAATGCTGTGAAAGATAAATTCGGAAGGCTATTGGTTGGAGCAGGTGTCGGAATTACAAACGACTTACTTGATCGTGTCGACGCATTGCAGAATGTCGGCGCTGATGTGATCGCACTGGACAGTGCACACGGCCACAGCAAAGGGGTCATTGTTGCCTTAAAAAATATAAAAAAGAATTTCAAAAAAATGGATATTATCGCGGGGAATATCGGCACAGCAGATGGAGCAAAGGCACTTGTCGAAGCCGGGGCTGATGCCGTGAAGGTAGGAATTGGTCCTGGTTCGATTTGCACGACGCGCATTGTAGCCGGAGCAGGTGTGCCACAGTTGACGGCCGTGATGGAAGTTGCTGCTGCCTTGATGCACACAAACACGCCGATAATTGCCGATGGAGGCATACGTTATACCGGGGATATGGTGAAGGCACTTGCCGCCGGCGCTGATTGCGTGATGATGGGAAGCATTTTTGCCGGCACTGAAGAGAGCCCGGGCGAGACGATCATTTATGAAGGCAGAAAATTCAAAGAATATCGCGGCATGGGTTCGCTTGGCGCCATGAACCAGGGAAGCAGTGATCGTTATTTCCAGGATGTTGAAGACGAGGTAAAAAAATATGTACCAGAAGGCATTGAAGGTCGTGTGGCTTACAAAGGTCTTTTAAAAGAAGTAGTATACCAGTTCACTGGTGGACTGAGAGCAGGTATGGGATATTGCGGAGCAAGAAATATTGCGGAGCTGAAAAAAGCAAAATTTGTAAAGATCACCAACGCTGGCATGCGCGAAAGCCATGCGCACGATGTGGAGATCACCAGGGAAGCACCTAATTATAGCAGGAAGTAACATCAGTAAGCCTATTCTTTTGAATCCTGGTTCTCGAATAATACTTGTTTGAATTTTTGGTATAAAAAAGAAAGAACCAGCAAAAGAGCTCCGATAATAATGTAGGCAATGATCTTCTGGACAGTTGTAAATTTTGAGCTGTCAATGATTAGAAGCTTGCCTAGTGTAACGACCATCAATAAGATTGCTGCGAGCCTTGGCCATGAACG
This sequence comes from Bacteroidota bacterium, assembly GCA_005883765.1. Lineage (GTDB taxonomy): Bacteria > Bacteroidota > Bacteroidia > Chitinophagales > Chitinophagaceae > VBAU01. The sequence continues at coordinate 2,283 of VBAQ01000110.1, read as the reverse complement.
GTGAGTGTAAATACCCAACACAAATAACGTGACAGCTAAGGCGACCCATAACAGGGTTATCATCAGGCCACTCCAGTTAAATCCAATGAACATGGCAAGAAGGATCACTGATTGCATCGCCAGGGATTGTTGCAGTACAATTTCCGCGGGCAAAAAGAAATAGCTGAGCAAAACAAAAACTAGCACAACGACAAACAGCCATCCTGTAGTCGAGGCGAGGTGAGTGCCAAACTCGCCATATCCAAAAACGATCAGCGATGAAAGATAGAGAGCAATGTTATTTACGGTCACTTGTTGAATGTCGCTCGCGGTTAATGACTCAGATCGCATGACACGATAAGCAAGAGTGTTTACGGTAAATAAGAAATAAAAACTGATCATCAGGATCAGACCCGTGAAGAAATCCTTCGTCTGGTACCGAAAAAATCCCCATAAAATAAATAAGGTCCATGAAATGAAAAGTGCGAATTGCCCCATGACTTTCCATTTCTTTTTAAATGAGAGGTAAACAACGCCTATATTGATTAGGATGATATAAGAAAAGAACAGGTCAGCCCTTTCGGAATTCTGGCTGATAAGAAAAGGAATACCATAAGCTCCGACCATCCCCAGCACAGCTATTTCCTGCCTGTTGTACCGAATAGCTTCGAAGGCTGTGTTCGTTGTTAAGCCCACCATCAACAAAAACGTAAGGGCGAAAGAAAAAAATCCATAATATACAAAGGCCGCGTACGTTGTAAAATACAGGGAGGCCATAGCACCGCTGAACAATATCGCACTGAAGAACTGGTATTTTTTCTTTAATCTCCACGATAATAAATACAGAACTATGCCGGCAACGTAAGCTAAGAGAATTCTTGCGGCCTCAGAGATCAACTGCCTGTCGATCGCATATTTGACGCCGATGGACAAACCGATCACCAGGACTACAATTCCCACAAGATGGATAATACGAAGACCAATGAAGTTCTCAAACCTGAAATTTTGCGGAGATCTTTTCTGTGTAATGGGTACCACGGGAGCCGACCCTTTATTCTGTAAGCGGTGCAGTTGTTGTTGGAGTAAATAAAGTTCTTTTTGATAGTCCTTCATCTGCAGCGATAACTCATCGATTCTTTGCTGGAGTTCTTTTATTTTTTGTTCATCGGTCATTTGGACCAAATTACATTATTCTGAATAGCAAATTTTAGTATTTGCTTGACGATATTGCCTGATTTTTTCCCGATCTTGTAGCAAATTCAAATGGTGCAAAAAATTTTTACTCTCTGTATTACTTGTATCATTTTTAATTTTCTTTTCGGCCAGGATTCCTGTCATTATCGTATCAGTTTGCTCACCTGCACTCCAGGCAGAGAATTGTATTCTACCTTTGGTCATAGTGCCTTGAGGGTTACCGATAGCGAGTCGAACATAGATATCATTTTCAATTACGGAACCTTCGACTTCGATGACCCCAATTTTTACTCCAAATTTACCCGCGGAAAACTTTTATACTTTGTTTCTGTCGACAGGTTTGACAGTTTCGTGCAGGAATATACGTACGAGCAAAGAGGAATAATGGAGCAGGTCATTCATTTGTCCTGCCAGGACAAGGAAAAATTATTTGATGCGCTGCGGGAAAACGCCAAAGAAGAAAACAAATTCTACAAGTACGATTTCATTCATGATAATTGCACAACAAGGCTAAGAGATATTGTTTTTAAAAATACAACCGGCACTCTGCAGACAAAAAATATTCGTCCGGGGCAGGGTGTCACTTTCCGCAATTTAATACATGAATACCTCAACAAAAGCTATCAGTGTTGGAGCAAATTGGGAATTGACATATTACTTGGAAGTCCCGTAGATAAAAAAATAACTAACTCCGAAGCCATGTTTCTTCCGGATTACCTGCTTAAAGGTTTTGACAGCACATCTGTTGATGGTGAACCGTTGGTTTCAGAAAAAAAAGAAATTCTCAAATCAACGCTACCGCCAGATAAAAGCCCTTTACTTTCTCCTTTCGCCATCCTTGCAATTCTATTTTTGATGATTGCTTTATTAAGCTTCGTAAAAAACACGAATAAATTTTTTGCCGTGTTTGATTTTATCCTTTTCTTTTTCAGCGGAGCGTTGGGGATTTTGATTTTATTTATGTGGTTGGGTACGGATCACCCGGAATGCAGAAATAATTTTAATCTCGCCTGGGCCTTTCCATTTCATATTGTAACCGTGTTTTTGATTTACAGAAAACGGGATTGGCTCCGTTACTATTTTTTTGCAAATGCGTTTCTCTTGTTTTTG
>VBAQ01000250.1:4730-6134 GCA_005883765.1 Bacteroidota bacterium | reverse complement strand
TGGTCTTTATCTTCATAACTGGCTGCATGTCACAAATTGCAAGCAGTCTTCTCAATCAACGGGGCCGAGAGTTGTGGGCACCAGTTGTAACTGTGTCGATGATTTTTCTATACCCTTCGCCGAAAATCCTGAAAAAGTTTCAGAAATAATCTCTTCCTTAGAAATTGAGCTTTCTGCTCCAAATAAATTTTTTATTCCCCTAACTTCTCCACTGTTTTATTGCTTGAGAGGTCCCCCTTTTTCTTCATGAGCATGCACCATAGGCGAACACGTAAACATTAGCAATTGTTCAGCTAATGATTTTGATTCTAAAATAATCTTTCATCAAAAAGGTCTATCATGAAAAAAGGATTGCTATTTATAGCCGCGGGCTTGGTCATCTGCATAACTGCATATTCACAGAAGACTATAACTAAGAATACTCTTACGGGCAAAATAATCAACGAAAAAACAGCCGCTCCCTTAGCGGGAGCAAGCATCTTTATCCCTGACTTAAAAATCGGAGCCCAGGCAACCGACGATGGCAGCTACAAAATTTCGTCACTGCCTGCGGGTAAATATCTCGTTGAGGTCTCATTTATTGGTTTTGAAAGCATTTTTGAAACAATCGATCTCGACGGAACTATTGAAAAAAATTTTTCTCTAAAGGAATCAGTATTGGAGCAGGAAGGAGTAACAGTTACCGGCGTTTCGACTCCAACACGTATCAGGCAGTCAGCGCAACCCGTAAGTATTTTGAAGCGGGCAGAACTGGTCAGTACAAGCTCAACTAATATTATAAATACACTAGTTCACATACCGGGGGTCACTGCTGTGACAACGGGTCCCGCCGTTTCCAAGCCTTTTATTCGTGGTCTTGGCTATAACCGCGTAGTCACGGTAAATGATGGAATACGACAAGAAGGGCAACAATGGGGTGATGAACACGGCATTGAAATTGACGACTACAGCGCTCAACGCATTGAAGTGCTGAAAGGCCCCGCATCCCTTACCTATGGTTCAGATGCCCTGGCAGGAGTGGTAAATATTCAAAGTCTCCTTCCTGCACCTTCGGATGTGATTCAGCTCAACCTGCTTGGCGATTATCAAACCAATAATGCCCTCAGGGGCTTTTATAGCAGTATAGCCGGAACAAAAAATGGTTTTAGTTTCAACGCTTATGGTTCGTTCAAGGAAGCCCACGACTATAAAAATAAATACGACGGTTATGTTTTCAACTCAAAATTTTATAACGATAATTTCGGAGCGATGGTCGGCTATGGAGGCAGTTGGGGCTATAGCCATTTATTAGTGACAAATTTTGATCAGCGTCTCGGCATTGTAGAAGGCGACAGGGACAGTGCCACAGGGGAATTTATCAGAGCGCTGCCAGGGGGAAACGAAACAATTGCGACAGTTGATGAT
>VBAQ01000250.1:0-4575 GCA_005883765.1 Bacteroidota bacterium | reverse complement strand
AGGAATTTGGCGATCCGGATGATCCCGAAACTCCGAATGCATGGTTTAATCTTAAGACCATAAATTATTCAGCCAAGTTGAATTTATATACTTCCAGCAACTGGAAAACAAGTATTGGAGTTTCCGGCATGTATCAAACCAACGAGAACAAGGCAGAGGAAGTCCTGATACCCGAATACAATTTATTTGATGTAGGAGCTTTTGTGTTTACTCAATATCATAAAGATAAAACCACGTTCAGCGGTGGAATTCGATTTGATAACAGGCATATAGATAGTAAAGAATTAATAGAAGGCACAGACGTGAAATTTGATGCCTTCACAAAAAATTTCGCTGATGTTGCCGGCAGCGCCGGCTTAAGTTACGAAGCTACAAAGGCGCTTACACTCAAATTAAATTTGGCCCGGGGATTCAGGGCCCCCAACCTTGCAGAACTGGCGAGCAATGGCGCGCACGAAGGAACGATCCGCTATGAGATCGGAGATCATAATTTAAAGGCTGAAAACAGTTTGCAAATAGATGGTGGTTTTGAAATGAGCAGCGATCATGTGTCTTTTAGTGCGGCTGCATTTTATAACCACATCAACAACTTTATTTTTTACAGGAAAGTGCTAAGCAGTTCAGGAGGAGACTCAACTCTTATCGATCCTGATACGGGTGCGTTGTTGACAGTTTTTAAATTTAATCAACAAACCGCGAATTTATATGGTACAGAGCTAAGTCTTGACATTCATCCCCATCCCCTTGACTGGCTTCATTTCGAAAATACTTTTTCATTTACGCGAGCACAGTTTTCTGAAACGATCGATGGGACAAAAAATGTTCCGTTCATTCCGGCAGCACAATTTATTACAGCGTTAAAAGGTAATTTTCTTTCTAACGGGAGATTCGTTCGCAATTTGTACCTCGGCATTGAAAGTGATTATACATTTAAGCACACACATCCCTTTACCGGCTATAATACTGAAACTGCCACGAGTGACTATTGGCTCGTTGATATAACTGCAGGAACGGACATTGTAAGGAGGAACAAAACTCTATTCAGTATTCACTTATCTGCTCTGAATATTGGCGACGTTGCTTATCAGAATCATTTAAGCCGATTGAAATATGCTGCCGTTAATAATGTTACGGGTAGACAAGGTGTATTCAATATGGGAAGAAATTTTGGAATCAAACTAAATGTGCCGCTTGATTTTAAGTGGAACTGATGCGCTAAGAATTCTTTCGTGGGACTTGTGAGTTGTGTTCAATAGTGGGGGCGATTCATTGAAGCGAAGTAAAACTTAGGTTAATGATATGAGATTTCTCAGTGCTTATGCACGATTAGTTAAATTTGATTTATTGTGGGTACTACTTTTGCCTCCTGTTATCAATTCAAGGTTTAATAGCTTAATATGAAGTGGAAAAATGCTCTTTATCATCTTAGTCTCGTGATCACAGTATTGTTAAGCGAGATGTCGTTTGCCCAGGTTCCTGCAGACAGCACTGCGGCGGACTCAATATTATTAAAGCAAATTGAGCAACAAATGCAAAGTGGTATTCAACCTGCGCCACAACAAGCCCGGTCATCACTTTCATTCAATCCTGATATTGGAGTAATTGGAGATTTCCAAGGTTCATATATCAGCAAAGAGAAAAGAAATTTTAATGCTTATTTAAACGAAACCGAAGTTTCATTACAGGCAACGGTAGACCCTTACATAAGAGCAGATTTTTTTCTTTCATTTTCCAGGGATCCGGAAACCGGTAAATATGGTGCTGAAGTTGAAGAAGGATATTTAACAACTCTTTCACTACCTGCACAATTGCAGTTGAAACTGGGAAAATTCAGGGAGGCAGTTGGAAGAATTAATCCTACACATCCGCATGCCCTTCCATTTATTGATCTGCCAAACGCTTACGTAAATTATTTTGGGGATGAAGGACTGAATGATGAAGGCTTATCACTAAGCTGGTTACTTCCCAATAAAAAATTTTACCAGGAGCTTATATTCCAGGCTACCTCTGGTCTTTCTGAATCGCCTAGTTTTTTCCGTGGAGACAATAACCGATTTATTTATCTCGGACATTTGAAAAACTTTTTTACACTCAGCGATAATTCCACATTGGAATTAGGATTTACAGGCATTACCGGCCCCAATGATTCATCCAGAACAACGAACATTGGTTCTGCCGATCTTACTTTTAAATGGAAGCCGGTAAAAATGAACACATATAAATCGCTTACCTGGCAAAATGAATTTTATTTTAGTCGTGCAAACCTTTTGGATAGTTTTTCCATCAATTCATTTGGCATGTATTCATTTCTTCAATACCAATTGGCAAAACGGTGGTTTTTAACAGGACGATATGATTATGCCCAAAAACCTTATGATAAGAAAATTGTTGAACAGGCCTATTCACTAACTGCGGGGTGGTATGCGACTGAGTTTTCCAAAATTGAGTTAGAAGGAAAAACGACCAACGATAATATCGACAAACGTTTTTACCAGGCCTGGCTGCGATGGATATTTGTGATTGGCACTCATGGAGCCCACCAATATTAATTTAAAAAACATTTAAAGAATTATTATGAAAAATAAGTTGTTCATTTTTTTTATTTCATGTCTGGGCATTTTATCATCCGTAAAAGCTGGTACAATAAAAGTGGTTACTACTACTACAGATCTGAAAAGTATCACCGAGTTAATAGGAGGAAATAAAGTTTCTGTTTCATCCATAGCCACGGGTTATCAGAATCCACACTTTGTTGATCCTAAACCCAGTTACATTATTGGTTTAAGCAAGGCAGATCTGTTTGTAACAGTTGGTCTTGATCTTGAAACTGGCTGGTCGCCGCAATTGGTTGCCAGTTCCCGAAATACAAAAATTCAAAAAGGTGCAGCCGGGTATGTGGATGCTTCTATTGGAATCGGTTTGTTGCAGGTGCCTACTTCTGCTAACCGGGCAGAAGGCGATATCCACATTTACGGAAACCCGCATTACTGGCTCGACCCTCTGAATGGAAAAGTGATAGCCAGGAATATTGCTAATGGATTGGAAAGAATTGATCCTTCCAACAAATCAATTTATGAAGCAAACCTGCAGGCATTCTACAAAAAAATTGAGGATAAAATGAAGGAGTGGAAGGCAAAGATGGCTCCTTTTAAAGGATCAAAAATTATTGCTTACCATAATGAGTGGGTTTATTTTGAAACAAGATTTGGATTAGACGTCGTCGATTTTATGGAACCGAAGCCAGGTATCCCCCCTTCGCCCTCTCAATTAGTAAAAGTGATAAAAGAAATAAAAGCGGATAATATTAAAGTTATAATTTCATCACCCTATTTTACTACATCCTCATCTGATGTAGTATCAAAACAAACCGGTGCTAAGGAATTGACATTGGCCACTTCAGTAGGAGGTTTCGAATCAATAAAAAATTACTTTGACCTTTTTGATTATGATATTAACCAGCTAACAACAGTTCTTAAATAAACAATGATTCATCATGTTTGAAATGTTTCAGTTGCCATTCATGGTCCAGGCCTTTGCAGCGGCGCTTATTACCGGAGCTTTATTATCATATTTGGGAGTACACGTTGTGGGACGAGGAATTGTGTTTGTAGATCTTGCTCTGGGGCAGATATCATCGCTTGGTGTTGCCTTTGCTGCATTCATCGGAACGGGCTTGACCTCCATTCCCCTTGTTTTCACCTTGGCCGGCGCCCTGCTCATGTCATTCATTAATATCCGCGACAAACGATTAAAACAGGAAGCCATCATTGGTATTTTGTACGCCTTTGCTTCGGCGCTAACAGTTTTATTTATTTCCAAAACGCCGCACGGAGATTCCGATATCCAGGAAGTATTGTTCGGAAATATTTTGTCGGTAAACTGGAGCCAGATCTCAACTCTTGGGATTGTATTCGGGATCATTGCTCTGCTCCAGCTTGTATTCTTTAAAAAGTTTTTTGCACTCACGAAATCTTTTGAATTGGGCGAGAACCATCTGATCGGAATTTTTAATTTCTGGAATTTTTTATTTTACATTTCCATTGGCCTGGCCATTGTCTTTGCAGTGAAAATAAATGGAGTGATACCTGTCTTTTCTTTTTTGATCATTCCCGCGGTGTCAGCGATCCTGCTTACAAAAAATAACCTTGTCGTATTTGCCATTGCGTTTTTGGTCAGCATTCTGGCGAGCTTTTTTGGCCTGAACTTTTCATTTCATTATGATTTTCCGGCCGGTTCATCTATAGTAGCCATCCTGGGAGGTATTTTTATCCTTGCTTCGATTTACAAGTTGATCCATCTCGCTGTAAGTAAAAAGACTGTAGAGGTCTAGGATTTTACAGGTTGAATTATTTTATTCAACTTTAAGAAATGGAAATCACTTTCACCACACCTGCTTTGTTATTTCCTGCTATCAGTCTTTTGTTGTTGGCGTATACAAATCGATTCTTAGCTCTGGCCAACCTCGTCCGCAAGCTGCACGAACAATACAAAAGAGGTGAGGAGAACAAAATCATCCTGCAACAAATACATAGCCTCCGCCGCCGCATTCGACTTGTGCGTTATATGCAGGGACTG
>VBAQ01000249.1 GCA_005883765.1 Bacteroidota bacterium | reverse complement strand
GTCTTGGGTTATATGGATTGATTTCCTTTATGGCAGTGCAGCGCAAAAAAGAAATCGGCATTCGCAAAGTATTGGGGGCACCTGTCAGGAAGATTATATTTATGTTGTCGCGAGAATTTACTGTTCTCATCATTATTGCATTTCTTATTGCTTCGCCGGTTGCATGGTTTTTCATGCATCAATGGTTACAACAATACACCTATCGCATCATGATTGGCTTATGGTTTTTTGCCGCTACCATCTTATGTTCATTGTTTATTGCATGGCTAACGGTCGGCTATACGGCAATTAAGGCGGCAATTGGTAACCCTGTGAAATCTTTACGAACAGAGTGAGTAAGGGTTTAATCCCGACCGAAAGCGTCGGTGTAAAAAGCCTGTCCCGACCGATAGCGTCGGGATTTGAGAACAGAATAAAATTGTGAATAGTGAATTGTCAATAGTGAATATTTATGTATCCAACTTTATGTGCCAGTATGAAATTTACGTCGTCCCGAAGGAACTTCTTGGAAGCACTCTTCAACTTTCTGTTCTATCTGAGCAGAATTCAGGACGCTGAAGTGAGTGACACAACGAACGATGATTAGAATTAATATTGCCTGACAAAAAATAAAAACAAATGCTAGAACTAAAAGGAATCTACAAATGGGTGAACACGGGTATCAATCGAACTTTTATCTTGAAGGACGTTGATCTGTCAGTAAAACAGGGAGAGTTCATTTCGGTGATGGGTCCCTCAGGGTCGGGGAAATCAACATTGTTGAACATTATTGGCATGCTGGATGATTTCAATGAAGGGGAGTATCATTTTCTTCATGAATCCGTACACAAGCTGAAAGAAAAACAAAGATCAGGTTTGTACAAACAATACATCGGTTTTGTATTCCAGGCCTATCATTTAATTGATGAATTGACCGTGTATGAAAATATTGAGACCCCATTGATCTATCAAAATATCAAGACGTCGGAACGCAAGGCGATGGTAGCTGATATTTTAGACCGTTTTCAAATTGTTGGGAAGAAAGATCTATTCCCGACTCAGCTCTCGGGTGGACAACAACAATTGGTGGGTATTGCACGCGCACTGATCTCCAAACCGAAATTGATACTCGCTGACGAGCCGACCGGCAATTTGAACTCAAAACAAGGTGAAGAGATTATGGGCTTGTTTAGTGAACTAAACAAAGAAGGTGTTACCATTATCCAGGTGACCCATTCGGAAAAAAATGCTGGTTATGGAACGAGAATTATTAACCTACTGGACGGAATGGTAGCTAATCATGTTACGCTCTGATTGAAATGTATACAGGGGTGAAGAGTTGAATTTAATTACAAAAGCAAATTTCTAAACTGAAGCCCGGCTTTCCTTGACGCGAGGAATACGGATGAGGTAAAATAAACCTGACAATGAAAAAAATATCTTTAACCATATCTTCTTTACTCTTCTACTTAGCGTTGGTTGCGCAACCGGTTTCGAATGATACGCTGGGGACGCTGCTGACATTGCGCCAATGTATTGAAACTGGGCTGGCGAATAATTTAGACGTGCTACAAAGCCAGCTGCAAATGGAGAGTGATAAAATAAATATGAACCAGGCAAGATTAAATCTATTGCCTGATCTGAGAGGCGCGGAATCGCAAACCTTCAGCCAGGGACGTAGCATTGATCCTTATTCCAACTCACCAGTCACTCAAGGTGTGAGCGCATCCAATTACAGCTTGAGCAGCGGAGTCATTCTCTTTAACGGTTTGTCGCTTCAAAACTCAATTAAACAAAATTCTCTCAGCTACCGGGCAGCGAAAATGGATTGGCAACAGGTAAAAGACAACCTTACTATAAACATTATACTTGCATACCTCCAGGTTCTGAGTGCTGAGGACCAATTGACACAGGCAAAGAACCAGGCCGACTTATCCGCACAGCAAGTGCAGCGACTGGAAATCTTAAACCGGCAAGGAGCCATCCGTCCATCTGACCTTTCAGATCTCAAAGGACAATATGCAAGTGACCAGTTGTCCATTGTTAATATGCAGAATACCCTGGAAACCGCTAAGCTGAGTCTTAGCCAGCTGATGAACATTCCCTACAACAAAGACCTTGTCCTGGAAAGAATACAACCAGAATCGTTTGCTGTAAAATATGAAACTACAAGAGATGAGATCTATCAAACCGCACTAAAACAATTAGCCCTTGTTAAGGCCGTTGATTTCAGAACGCAAAGCGCTGAAAAGGCACTGAAAGTAGCAAGGGGCCAGCTCTTCCCAACACTGAGTTTTGGAGCTAACGTGTCAACAGCGTATTCGAGCGTGGCTCTCCAAAATCAATTTATCAATACTACGTATGTGCCCACGTCCGACTCGGCAGTGATCAATAATCTGAAATACCCGGTGTACAGATTCCAGGATAATTTCACTCCGTCCACAAAGATCCCTTATAAAGACCAGCTTAATAATAATGTGTATACTTCCTTCGGTTTTAATTTGAACATTCCGATTTTCAACTCTTTGCTGCAAAGAAACCGTGTCAAACAGGCAAAGATCACATTAAGGAACAGGGAATTCATAGCAAAGACCACGCGCACGCAGTTGGGTCAGCAAATTGACCAGGCTTATATTAATATGGTGTCCGCTTCAGATCGATACAAAGTTTTATTAGACCAGGTGAGCGCCTATGATGAATCTTTCCGTGCTGCTGAGATCCGTTTCAATAATGGAGTGGGCACATCGATCGATTATTTAACAGCAAAAAATAACCTGGACAGAGCGAATCTTAGCTTGATCACCGCGAAATATGACTACGTACTAAGAACGAAAGTTCTTGATTATTACCAGGGCAAACAATTGTGGTAAACTTGCAAATCACTAGCTTTTCGAATTCATTTTGCGGGTAGGGGCATTTTTCCACCATCACAAAACCCTCCTATAAATCCTTCCCGTCTTTGAGTGGACATATAGATCTCTCACCAATTCGCCACTTCATTTCAACAGTTCAAACATGTTCATCTTTTCCTTCCATTTCCCGAACTATAGTTTTGGCAATCAAACCAACAATCTCAAATAACCATTCAAAAAAGATTTTTATGAAACCAACGACCTCAAAGAGATTAAGAACACTAGTACGTGCTACATTGATCGCCTCCGTACTTCTCGGATCTGTCATTACAATCGTTTCTTTTACCGCGAAAAAATTTGCGGATGATGTTTGGAAACAGCTGGGCATGACAGAAAAACAGGCTAAAGAAGACATCAATTACAGTTTTTTGTCTGGCTATCTGAATTACTACGGTGCAAGAGATATTAAAAATATTCTGGTTGGAGACAGAGCTGCTATTGTCAGCAACATATTAGCCTATACAAAGGAATATATCACTTCTCCCGCTTTTGAGAAAGAATATTTGCAGGATAGAGAAAGAGAAAAATCAAAAATTTATCCCGTGGTTCCTGCAATAACAAAAGAAGAACTTACAAGAAAAAAAATTGCTGATGCAGAAACCAATATAAACCTTTTTGAAAATCTCTTAAAAGCCGCCACTGATCCAACTGTAATTAAATCACATAAAGAACAGCTTGAGTTTTGGAAAAAAGCAATTGAGGATTATAAGTCTCCCAACTGCAACCAAATAAACTATGAATTGCAAATGGATGAAAACCGGTTTAAATCAGAAAAGGATATGTATGACCAATTGATGAAAAAATGGGAGACAAACTATCCACCCTCTACCACTCAGTTTGTCAAGCAGCGCATCGTTAATTTTTTAGAAGCAACAACGGGTATTGACTATAGTGCCGCCTTGCTTGATAAAAATGGGAAGAAAATATTTGTGAACCCTGTTTACGAAAAAAAGAACTGGAAATGGAAAATGGGTTTCCGCGCAGGCAAAGAGGCTACGGAAACAGCAAGAGAATTTGCAGGGAAATGGATAAAGGAATTATGATTTGAAGATAGTTTTTGCAACAAATTTTAATCGACGACTCATGCAACGCTCCTTTCAATTCAACCATATGCCCGTTGACCTGGTTTATTTGCAAAAATAACTTGCTCCCGATTTAAGAAACCACAAAACCTTTTTTTATGAGAAGATTCAAAACAATTATGAAATGGATAGCACTGGTTTTATTCGTGCTCGTTGCAGTAGTTGCACTAACTGTAACGGTAAGACAAAATTTAAAATATGATGCGCCTTATCCGGATATCAGAACATCAACAGACAGTGCTCTTATCGCGAGAGGGAAGCATCTAGTCTATAGTTCTGCGCATTGCATCAATTGCCATAGCAAGACCAACGCTGATTCGTTGATCAACCTGGGACTCGATGTGCCATTAACTGGTGGCGTATTATTCCACCTTCCTGTTGGAAAAGTTTATTCAAAAAACATTACTCCCGATAAAGAAACAGGCATCGGCAGATTTTCAGATACGGAGATCGCCCGGGCTCTTCGATA
>VBAQ01000253.1:8352-8609 GCA_005883765.1 Bacteroidota bacterium | reverse complement strand
AAAATTCCCCGGCTTAATTTTAATGGAGTCTTTGCCAATCTGCTATTTTTGGACAAACACGTCAGAGACCTCAGAGCCATCCCCATTGATCCAGACTGACCTTATATTTCCATTTTCAGCCAAACGGACCTGGTAAACATCCTTGTTTCCCGCACTTTTCATCATCGTAATATCATAGAAACTGTTTCCGTACTGGCTAATCATTTTCGTTATCACATCTTCTGGTATTTGATTGTGAATAACCGGAAGAGCCACTA
>VBAQ01000253.1:7068-8316 GCA_005883765.1 Bacteroidota bacterium | reverse complement strand
GAGCCTGCTGTTTGTATTATAAGTGGCGCGCCATCCTATGCTCATGGGTTCCCAGGTTACATTCATTGCGCCGGGGTAATTGTTTTGAAAATTCATCCGGACATTATTCGGAACGTTATAGGCCGGATAATTACCCGTGCTTGTGACTTTATAGCTATTATCGTTTTGGGCAAACAATAACAAGCCGCAGGCCACGAAGAACATTGAAAGAATTATCTTTTTCATAGTTTGTTATTTAAATGTGCACATACAATTTTCAATTGTACTCAATCAAGTATAGTGCCTGCGCCAACCTTTTATTAATAAAAAAATATAGAAATGATTTTTGTTTTGTAAATAACAATAACAGTGGAAGATTAAAGTCATTATCATTCTTAATATTTTAATGGGATTTCAGAGATGTCAAAAAAATGAGGAAGGCACCGTGCTCATCCTATGCCAACAAAGCCTTGTGAAGAGGCAGTTGTGGGGATATTCCTTCCAAATTCAAAGCGGAAATGAAAAATCGAAATATTAAAATTTCAAAATGACATTTTACATTCAAAATCCTGGATAAACGACTTCCGACCGAGAACGGAATAATCGTTGGTTTTCGTTTCAATTGCACCCACCCCTGATTCTTCGGGGGCGAATTTGTTATGTCATGCTCCCAAAACAATGAGCCAAGAGATCAAAAGAAAAAAGGAGAAGAAGGGAGGGACTGAAGAACAAAAGGAAGCTCAGGCAATCACTTTTTGTCTCTTTTTCTCCTTTTTGCTCGTAGCCATTTTTCCGTTATTTTTGCGACCCACATTTAATTGGCCCCGTAGCTCAATTGAATAGAGCATCTGACTACGGATCAGAAGGTTTCAGGTTTGAATCCTGACGGGGTCACTTTGTAATTCTTAAATCCCTTATCAGTAGCTAATTTGGTAAGGGTTTATTCTTTCAGAGGACGAGTGAGGGGACATTAATTGCGATTTTTAAGAACTGTTTTGGAGTTAGAATCCCGCCTGGGGCACACATAAATCTTGAAACCATTGTCAGTATTGAGTTTGACAACGGTTTGCCATTTTAGGGGATTGTTTAGGGGACCGGCGCATGTTGACCCCCTGAAAATTAATTAGGAAGTGCTTATTGTAGCTGCATTGTTGTTCTGTTATGTGGACAAGGGCTTATTCAAGATTTTTACCAATTTCATTAATTGCAGTACTATAGGATTCAGAAAAGTTGTACTTTAAAACGATAATTTTTTTTCTCGTCATCTTT
>VBAQ01000253.1:4519-7045 GCA_005883765.1 Bacteroidota bacterium | reverse complement strand
TAAAAGAAAAATTTCGATTTGTTGTCCCGGTAAACTCATCAAGATATTCAAGGCTCATAAAATCAACGGGCTGATTTTTTTTAAGCAAGGGACTTACTGACTCAAATTCTTTTAGCATTTGTCTTAGATAATCTTCCATTAATCCTAAAGATGCTGAAACCTTACCAAGTTGTACAAAGGCTGGAAGGCTTCCAGCTTCAATCTTGACCCGCTACAATATTTCAAATCGAGAATAAAAAATTTTGCGACTAAATGTTTACTCTTATTTGTACGTATTAGGCAATTGGAAATCAAAAAAACAGTTTATCTTTTTACTGCGGCTTCTAATGAACGTATTCTTTGTAACTACCTCTGATCAGTAGCTCCAACATTTTAATCGTTCCTATCTCCGCTCGCCTATAGAATATTTCCCGATTGAAAAATATTCGACCCAGTAACTAAATCATTTGTTTTAGAGCCTAAACATTTACGTTCATCAATTAATATTATGAAATCAAAACTAACCTGGCTGTTAGCCATTTTATTGTTTAGCTGCTTAATCGGAAATGCACAGCCCCGAAAAAATCAAACCAACAACTTGCCTGTCTTGTTTTCTTCAGTTTCGGTCATACAGCGAAATCAAAGGATTGACATCTTTTATAAGGGATCGGATAGCGGGCTTTGGACTTCCTCACTGGCAGAAGGAAAAAATTGGAGCTCTCCTTTCCGTATAGGATCGATGACAGAAGGGGAAATACATGTCAAATGGAAGAAGAAATAACGGCAAAATACTTATTCCATTTTTGAAGATTAATTTCTTACCCTTTGAAAAGTTTATTGTTTCCCATTTGAAATTTATTGCGACTAAAGAAGAGTGAAATTTCATCATCAATCAAAACAATCTTATTTATGGAAGAAATCACCCGCTACCAGCAATTAAGACCAGTTCAAACGCTTTCGGAAGAAGAAAAATTAATCGCCGGACTTCCCCTCTACCCGGATGAAAAATTGTCTGATTTGGCTGGCAAATTGAAAGGCGCTGCCGATAGTAGCGAAACCTACGAGGCGTTAATCAACAGATATAAAGAAGAGGCACATGGAAAAAATGTCTTAGAAGATACAAATAAAATTAATCCACTATTGCGCTCTATGTACGATTGGCTAAATTTTAAAGCCAGACCAATAAAGGTTGATGATTTTAGAAAACTTGTTCTCACTTTTAAAATAAACGATCAACCGGATCTCAATAAAGAATGGATCTTATATGCAGACAATCTATTGCTGGCAATTCACAACAAAACTATAAACCGGAATTACTGCATCAATTATCAACTTCTGATAAGGATTTGCTACCTCTATAAACTGTGCATAAAAATCGTTAACAACAAATTCGAAGTTCCTGACACAGTTACCACCAACCTTCTGAATGAAATTTTGAATCTTCCCATTCTTTTGCCTCCTGCAATACTTAGATCCCGTTGTTCTGAAAAATGCGCTGAAAAAGGTAAAATGGAGTGGCCCGACACCTCCCGTTATAATGAATTCAATGACAGAAATCCATGCGAATGTAAATGTGATGAGTCTTGTCAAAAGCCCAGTCATCATTGCATTTGCCTAAAAACTTATATCGCTGATCTCTTCATTGTGAAGGAAGAACTCGCCAGGTATGAAGAGGGTGATATAGCGGACATTGAAAATATTCTTGCTGGTGAAAAAAAAGTCCGGCGTCACAGAACACTTTTAAGATCTGAGGAAACTATAGAAGCAGAAAAAGAAACGGTCACTGCCGAGGAAAGAGATCACCAGGTAAGTGAAAAATTTACTCTCGCGTCAGAAGTAAAAAATACAGTTGACTCAAAGGTAGGAATCGATGCCGGTGTCACTGCCACGATAAAATACGGTGATACGGTAACCCTTACGCCACACGCAAATGTGACTGCAAATTTTTCCAAGTCAGAATCTGAAAACATTGCGCGTTCATATGCAAAAGACATTGTGGACAGGTCCGTTTCAAAAATCCAGGAAAAGGTGAGAACCCTGCAGATAAGTAAGGTCATCAACGAGCTTGAAGAAAGAAACAAACACTCCATTGATAATACACAAGCTGGTAATGATCACCGGGCGGGAATATATTATTGGGTAAATAAAGTTACGCACGCCCAGGTATTCAATTACGGAAAACACATGATGTTTGATGTCATCTTGCCCGAACCGGCGGCCATATTTAAGAAATTATACGAATTAAAACTTAAAAGCGATAAGAACAAAAACGCGCCTGAAAAGCCGGGTATTTCACCCCAAGCGATTACAAGAGTCACCTATGGAGACCTGCTGAATAAATATGCGATCACATCAACCGAAGAACTTCAGCCACCCGATGACCTTACTTCCATACAATTTGCGTTCAGTGAGAATCTCAGTGAAACCGATGCCGGCAAGACCGCCGGATTTTCCTCAAATGAATTTAAGTCACCCGAAATACCAACGGGATATAAAGCCCTAAGTATCGATTATGACGTGAGAGCTTTTAGTGGTCATCCAGCCAAT
>VBAQ01000253.1:0-4479 GCA_005883765.1 Bacteroidota bacterium | reverse complement strand
CTCTGTCAATGTTGGACAAACATGCATAATGCAGAATACCCTCAATGAACAGCGTTCGGGAGGGGGTCAACAAGATGCAAGATGGCAAGCTACAGGCAACACTACAATGAATGGAGAAAAAGGAATTCTGACACTCGCGGTGGCCGGATTCAGTACGATGGGCTTATCAATAAGTGGAACAATAAGCGTCCGGTGTAAATTAACAGATGAAGCATTTGAAAAATGGCAAGCAAAGATTTACAATATTGTGATGGCTGATTACAACAGAAAACTTGAGGCATACAATGCAAGTAACAACAAGGACGATCAGCTGATACAAATAAAAGGGAGAAATCCTTTTCTTAACAGGGAAATCGAGAGAAATGAATTTAAACGTCACATCATTGCTATCCTGATGTGTAATTATTTCAATGGTATTGGTTCAATGATGGAACGAGTTTCACCATGCGGATATCCGGAAATAAATTTTGAAAAACTTGAAAAGGATGCACCGATTATTCAGTTTTTTGAGCAGGTCTTCGAATGGAATTATCTGAACTATTTATTTTACCACAGTATGTGGGCGCGGAAATGCAAATGGCCAGATCTTATTGATGAGGATTCAGGCGACCCGTTGTTTGATAAGTTTTTAATGGCTGGGGCGTCAAGGGTTCAGGTACCGGTAAGGCCCGGTATGGAAGAAATATTCAGCTGGTTTTTGAAGACCGGACAAATCTGGGGAGCAAGTGGCATACCACCGGTTTCCGGAGACAGCGAATATGTTTCGATGATACAAGAGCTTAAAGAATCTAAACAATGTGATTATACCGATCGGCCTGGCTTCATTGAGGCAACGCAAGGCAACGATGTATTAGAACTAACCGAAAGCACCTTCTACTGGGATTTAGTCAATAACCAGCCAAATACGTTGAACCTCGACAATGACATAGACCGCGAGATACTGGTGGATTATAAGATATATCGTATTGTAAAAGTGGAGCAGGATAATGCAGCAGACAATTCTACCTGGAATATCACGATCGATAAGCCGTATGAAGGTAATAGTGCGAAAAATCTTAAGCATGCGGTCGGAGCAAAGTTCGTCGGTGCGCCGTGGGAAATTGTCATACCCACTAAACTCGTCTACTTGAGGAATAAGAATGATAAATTGCCCATTTACCCACTAACATGACAACCCGCTATGGACGAAACCAATTACAGCGGATATCAAAATCCGCGTTCTCCATATGGAAATAAGGATAATCCATCAGACCAGGATTATGATCAATTCAACAAGCCAACATCCGCCTACACAAAAAAGGACGATAACCCGGCAACGCAAGCTGGTGCTGGTTTCGGCAATGGGGTGAATTTACAGCCTTCATATTCGAATGGAGGAAACGCGGATCTCGGCTGGAGTTTGATGAAGGAAAACAAAAAAATTCAGACGGTAAGAATAGAAATTGAACCCGGCCAGGAAATAAATGCAAAACGTTGGATCAAAGAAGCATTGGATAATGAATATAAGGTGATAGCAACTTATCACAAGTCGTCTGTCTTAGCGAGTGATGACATGAGCGAATTGCAGAAAGCAGCTCAGTGGTGGCAAGCTAATTACAACGAACTTAAAAAAAATGGTGCCTTCACCATTAATCTGATGAATGAATGGGGAAGTCACGTAATTTCCTCAAATGACTATGCAAGCGCTTATAATAAGGCAATCGCGACGGTTCGATCTGTGTATGCAAACCCGATCATAATAGATATTCCGGGATATGGACAAGAAACGCTTACAGCCGTGGATGCGGTAAAGGGTACAACTGGTACTATGATCACTGACAAGGATATTATTCTGTCTTTTCACATTTATCCCGGCGCCTGGAATCAAAGAAGAAATCGCGGTTTGACAAATGGTGACCTGGATGAAATGGCTTCGACAGGATTAACTTGTATGGTCGGTGAATTCGGAAACAAATCGATAAGCAAACCGGCTACAAGTTGGTCATCATTGGTAGATTATGCTAAATCCAAAGGTTGGCCAATAATTGGCTGGGCATGGGGCGGAGACAATACGATGGGTAATGGATCATCACAGAATATGAACATGCTCAAGAGTGAGAATATGGAAAAAATTGGAACGTTTGAACCTTATTCACCTGGGAATACAGTTCAGTATTCCAAATCAAACTATTTCGAAACAGTTTATGAAAAGTTGTAACGAATTCCTGCCATGATAAAAAACTGCAATCATACTTGCTGGTCAAAGGATATTTTATGAGCGACGACTACACGAATTTGCAAAATCCAGACTCTGATTATACGGACAGTACCAATGCTGCTTCTCCCTATTCGGGAAAGACGTCAAAAAAGCCGGCGCCTAAACCGGCTCTAAAAAAACCTGCAAATGGTGAAGTGACTATACTTGCAACATATAATTGGGATCCGCCAATCAGCGGCAAAACTGAAATAGAATATTTACTCAGTGGCAAGTGGCATCCTGGAACACTGGATTATATTGAAATTGCAGGGCCAACAAAAACATCACCGGGGAACTTCACCGCATTACTTGGCATGATCGTGGAATATGCTCCGGGAAGTATTAAAAGATTAAATTTTTTCACCCATGCAAACAAGAAAGTGATAGGTATCATAGGAACCATGGATGACAAAAATGTATACTTTACAGAATCAGTGGATGAAACCGAAATTTCAAATAATGCCACCAACACAATACAGTACACGTTTAATGGTCAAAGTTTTTATTTGACTGATGTGCAGGCAAGATTCACAGACGATGCCATTTTTGTTCTCTACGGTTGCGACATTGCATTTGATCCGACGACCCTTTTGACCGCCTTAAAAGATTTGCTGAACGTTACGGTAATCGGTTTCAAAGACAAAACGGTTTTCTGTCCTCCCTCGCAAACAATCGGAGGCACCGTTTTTAACCGGAGTGGTGAAAAAATGGGCATAATGAAAAAAGATTTCAAATGCGGCACAGATTCAACAACGGACTGGCGATCCTTGATAAATAATCCGAACGCTGTCAAAGTGACTAAATAGATTGCCGTTTACTTATTTGGTAGACTTTTAAAAAAACTGCACTAAAGTTTTCACAGCTATTGAAATAATATCTGCGCTCATTGACTCATCACGAAAAAATTTTCTCATCGGAGTGTTTTGATGCATCTCTTACCTCAAGGTTCCTCTTGCTGCTTTCAAGAAACATTTTCTAAATGTGGATGAGATCGTGAGAGAAGGACATTTATCGTGCTGTTTTTTCTTAACGTTGAACGACAAAACGCACTGGGCGCGAGCGCTTATCGAATCCAGCCAAATGCAGTCCCATCAGTGCCTTTGAAGGCTTTCTCGGAAATAGTTTTTAGGAAATTCCTTACAAGAATCTCCTATGTCTCCGCATTAGCCGCATCGATATCAGTTTCCTCACTTCCTGCTTTGGAATAAAGGTGAATCTTATCATAACTCAAGTTTACCAGGAAATATTCCGAGCTGTCTTTATTGATTTCATAGGAAACACCGAGAGTAGATTTTTTTTGATTGTCGGTTTTTTTATTTCCTATTTCGGCTCTAATCTCCGACTCGTTTTTTATCTCGTAATAATATTTTGAGCCAGATGCAGGACTCAAGTGTATCTTGTATTAATCTACTCTTATCTGCATAACTCCTGTTTGAGTCCGGATTAACCTTACACGAGATCGCAAATGCCGAAACAAGCAAAACCAAGTTTAATTTTCGTAGCATAATTTCTCTAAACCAAATTGTTTCTGATTTTATCCCACCGTCACCATATTTATCTAGCAGGCTGTTCTTTTACCAGTCCTTTGGACTTAATCCGGAGTCAGGAGACTCCGGATAGCATTTCCAAGTTTTTTTATTCCCTGGAACACTCCGGCAAGCTGGGGAAACGAACGAGCAATCTTTCCTGTACTTTGGGACTGGCTCGCTGTGCTCCAGTTTCCGAAACTTTTATGAATCTTTATGCCGGAGACTTTTGGAAACCGAAGTCTTGTCTTTCTCGGTTTGCCTTAACTTTGTTGTATTAGGAAAATAGAGAACTTAGTCACTTACAACTATTGAAAGTTTGAGAAATCGCGCAATTAGATTAAGGCGAACAATTTTTATTATCCTGGAATTTATCTCAGGTTTTGGGTTCGCAATTTTGGGAAGTTACCTTTTTTCTTTTTTTGATAAAGCGGATTTAGATGCTTCTGTGTTGTATACTTTTATTATTGGTTATACCTCAATGATAATTGGTACTGCGCTGATTGGCTATTTTCATTTCAAAAGTACAAACAGGTTAAAGGAAGTTGGGAAAGCAGTAGTGGGATCTTTCCTCGGTTTATTTTTATTTCTGATTTTGTATATATCGCTAGAGTTTGCGGACTTCAATCTATTTCCGTATTATATTAATTCGTTTATTTTACCGATATTTTTACCCTTACTTGGAGCAGTTGCTGGATTCAATTTTATTATGTTCTG
>VBAQ01000246.1 GCA_005883765.1 Bacteroidota bacterium | reverse complement strand
TGGTCTTCATTCCAGAGATACGCAAAACCTGATCCGCGTATTAAAAGAGCTTCGTGATCTTGGCAATACGGTCGTTGTTGTAGAGCATGATGAGATGATGATGCGCGAAGCAGATCACATAATTGACATGGGACCTTTAGCTTCGCACCTCGGAGGGGAAGTCATTGCAGAAGGAAATTATGACGCGATCATTTCAAATCCGCAAAGCCTCACCGGGAAATATTTGAACGGAGAGCTGAAAATCGAGCCTCCAAAAAATATTCGCAAATGGAATTGCAGTCTTAAGGTTGAAGGCGCCCGCCAACACAATTTGAAAAATATTACGGTGGAATTCCCCTTGAACGTCTTGTGCGTTGTAAGCGGAGTAAGCGGGAGCGGTAAAACAACCTTGATAAAACAGATTCTTTATCCCGCGTTACAGAAGATTAAGGGCGAGTTTGCAGACAAAGTAGGTTTCCATAAAGCAGTCACCGGCGATATTGAAAGCATTTCGCAGATTGAGCTGGTCGACCAAAACCCGATTGGAAAATCATCAAGAAGCAATCCCGTTACTTATATAAAAGCTTATGATGAGATCCGGGATCTGTTTGCCAAACAGCCGTTGAGCAAGATGCGTGGTTTCTTACCCAAGCATTTTTCATTTAATGTGGATGGGGGAAGATGCGACACCTGCAAAGGCGAAGGGGAGCAAATAGTAGAAATGCAATTTTTAGCCGATGTACACCTCACGTGCGAAGTATGTAATGGCAAAAGATTCAAAGAAGAAGTCTTAGAGGTAACTTATAAAGGAAAAAATGTTTTCGATGTTTTGGAAATGAGTGTAGATGAAGCGATCGATTTTTTTCATGAAGAAAAAAATTTGGTGAAAGCTATTCGGCCATTAAGCGATGTGGGATTAGGATACATCAAACTTGGTCAATCATCTGACACGCTTTCTGGCGGAGAAGCTCAACGCGTAAAACTGGCTTCCTTTCTGGGGAAAAGCAAGGGTAATGCCCGCCCGAACGGCGCTTCAGACGGGCGGGGCAAGATCCTTTTCATTTTCGATGAACCTACGACAGGCTTGCATTTTCATGACATAAAAAAATTATTGAACTCTTTTAACGCACTCATTGAGCAGGGCCACTCGATTATTGTAATTGAGCACAACATGGAAGTAATTCGAAGTGCTGACTGGATAATTGATTTGGGTCCTGAAGCGGGCGATGGAGGAGGGAGTTTGGTGTACGAAGGCAAACCAGATGGTTTGAAAAAAATAAAGGAAAGCTGGACGGGAAAGTTTCTTCACTAGAATAAGAAAGGGCCACCTTAGAAAAGGCGGCCCGTTAAATAATCCGTACCCTATGAAAAACTATTGAGCAGCAACCATGGACCGTTCTTGCTTTGCATATCTTGCCGTGTTATTAACTTGTACGGAGTAAAGGGCTAGTTTGAATCCTTCTATTCTTACTTCCTTGCCATTATAATTGCTCCAATTTTTTATTTTTCTTCCATCTAAATATGTAATCAGAATATTATTATTTGGACTGCAAATAAGATAGAGTTGGCGGGCCGCTAACGATATGTTGCAGTCAGAAATAATAAACGAGGCAGTTGACCACCTGTCAAACAATTGACGATGATTGCCGAACCTCAACGACACTGCGCTGCTGCAATGGCTTGTCTTTTGCCACGGGCTTCCCGTTTCAAAGGTTAAACTTGACAACGGATAAGGAGAAAAAAAGGTAAAAGGATCCGGGTAGAAAATATTCATGCCGCAGTTTTTTTGTCAGCGTTGTTGATTTACGATGTCTCTAATCGAAAAAAAGGAAATAGTGATCTTTCAGAGAAAAAAAGGAAACAGCAAAATTGGTTTTTGGAAATCGGGTACGGCTTTCAGCAGATAGGAGAGAACACAAATGTAATAGCGGGATTCTAATTATGCAAGTATTTACAAAATTTATTTTTAAGAAATTTTATCTCCGCGTATATCATCTCTTCACAACCATCATCGTTGAATTTTTCAATTCATGTTTCGAAAAAAATAAAACACGGTAAACACCATCTGGTAGTTGATCCACGCTCAGGCTCGCAAAATTTTCTCTTGGAGAAATAAGGCTAATAACTATCCTGCCCATATGATCCACCACTCTGATTGCGATGTCTTTTTCATCGGGACTATTCCACTGCAGTTTTGCGACTGAATTTGCCGGGTTGGGAAAAATGGTAAAGCCAGAGTTTCGGTCGCGCAGATCAACAGCCAATACTTTTGAATATTTACTTATGGCGTCGAGAGGATTAATGCTTAGCTGACTAAAGGTTTTTTTGACGATTATCAACTCATTAGGTAGACCAGGACTT
The DNA here is from genome assembly GCA_005883765.1 of Bacteroidota bacterium. GTDB lineage: Bacteria > Bacteroidota > Bacteroidia > Chitinophagales > Chitinophagaceae > VBAU01. The sequence goes on along the minus strand of VBAQ01000246.1, from coordinate 8,450 downwards.
TCAGAAAAAGTTGCTAGCGTAGCCTGTCGAGGCTTTTTACAAGCTTTTCATCTTTCCAGACACCCCTTGCCGCGAGGAAAAGAAAGAGGGGAATGGCTAAGGCAAAAATGGCGGCAAATGAGAGATCGCCGTTTAAGAATTTGCCAAGCCTGCTAAAATAAACGACGAGATTCAGGACAGACAAAACCAGCATGGTGATCGTAAGCCTGAATTGCAATGTTCTGTTCTTGTATAAGAAAATGGTAATGAAGCAACCTAAACCGAGGACGGCTGTAATGATCAGTGTAAGGATATCAAAAGATGCAATGAATTTTTTAAGTTCCAATTGGTTGTCCTTGCTTACCACGCTACCACTGTAGAATGGAAATTTAAAGGTCATGAAAGCAAAAACCGAAGCGAGAAATAGCCAAACGGTCTGGAGGCGTTGAATCATACGACCTATTTTTCAGCAAATTAATCGGAATATCGTAATGATGCTCTAAAAAAACAAAATCCCCTGAAAGGGGATTTTGAATCCTGGGATGAGGTGTAATGGAGAATGGGATATGAAACACAAGGCGAGAACCAGAGATTAATGCTTTTTTTCTGCAGCAGCCAATGGCTCACTTACTTTCTTTATTTGTTTGATCCTGTCTTTTTGGCTATAGGCTACATATCCAGTGTCGTCGAGTTTCAGGGTAAGCTTGTTTTTTTCACCCTTCAGGTTGGCAAAAAAGCAAATACCACTTTCTGTACCGTCAAACTGGTACAGCTCGATGGTCTCATAATTGCCGTAGTCAGCATTTAATTTTTCTTGTACACCAATGGGCAACATATCAGAGGTGATATAGTGGCCAACGCCTTTGAACTCGCCATCATTAGTGAAATACGCATCCCTCCAGATCTGGCCATCCATGCTAAAAGTGGCTACATGTGAATCCTGGATAGCTACCCATCTTGCCATCTGGGCGTTCTTAAAATGAGCATTGAATGAATTTTGTACCTCTGCAGGAACTTCGGTTTGCTGCGCCTTACTAGAGAGAGCAAGCAGCAAGAACAATGCTGTAACGGGAAATAAAATCTTTTTCATTTTTTTTAAAGTTTAATAGTTATGAAAATTAGTGATGATTTCACGGGGGATATTTAGAGGATTGAGCTCGCTTAGTTTTTCAAAGAGAATCAGAAAAAAAATTTTCAGGCGCCGAAAAAGTTTGAAATATTTTTTGTTCATTATTCAGTGTTTTTGAAACGGGATAATAATTGGTCGCATTTGAAAACAAAAAGGAAACAAACAATTTTACTTTAATTACGATAAACCACGAACGGCATAAAGAAATACGGATCGATCGATGTTACATATTCAGGCGAAGACGCGGTAGTGCCCAATTCTACGTGTACGAATTGTTCGCCCTGGTTTACCTTCCAGACACACAGAATTTTTCGATCATTGTTGGTAAACATGTCCGGAAACATGTCAAAGAGTAGTCCTGACCAACAGGCTTTTTCCAACTGGTCTCCGACAGAATATTTTGCTGCATTGCAAGCCGGATCATCCTTTTCGCACAATTCTCTTTTTGCGAAAGAGGTATCCGTGAACAGGAGCATTTCCTCGATGATGGTTTGCGGTTTCATGATTTTTCCTTTTTGTTTATTCGATAACTTCTTTGTGAATAGCGTGGAATAAAAGATTGGTCGCAATCAGCAATACGAGGGAAACAACGCGAATAAGAGGGAAACAAACCACTGATATTTTATTTTACCTTCTGTTTTCATTAACTTAGGTGAAGAACAACCTTCAGTGAATTTTTTCAGACCATTTCTTCTGCCGGACGAGCGGGAAATAATTGACAGCATTGGACAAAATGGGACGGAGAGAAAAAAAGGGGAGGAGCGTCTTTTTAACCGCTACGCTTACTTTATAAAGGAAGCGATGAATAAGCATTCGCTACCTTACGAGGAGGCTTTTGACCTTTACAGTGATACAATTATATCTGCCATTGAAAAAATAGTTAGCGGTTCTTTCCAGGGAAGATCTTCCTTAAAAACCTGGATCTACCAGATTTTTCACAACAAATATGTTGACCTTATAAGAAAAATGTCGACTAATAAGAGCAGCATCCATAAAACTTTATCAATTTCCGATTCGCTGTTTTGGATAGCAGATAGTTCAAAAACGATCATCCAGCAGCTGGCAGATAAAACAGACTGGACTGTTCTGAGGGAAAAGCTGAACCAGATCGGTGATAATTGCAGACAAATGCTGATGCTGTGGGCTGATGGATACAGCGACAAAGAAATTGCGAGGTCAATGGAATATAAAACATCTGATGTAGTAAAAACAACCAGGTTAAGGTGTCTTGAGAAGTTGAAGCAATTGTATCGTTCATCTTAACCCAAAAAAAGAAAATGGAAAATTATCTTGACTATATAGACGCTTATTTCACTGGCGATCTGAACCCTGAAGAAAGAAAACAGTTTGAGAAACGTATCGAAGAAGATAGAAATTTTGCAGAAGAAGTTGCCTTCTATCTCTCCGCACGGCAGGTGCTAAAGGAAAACGTACAAGCGGAGAAAAAGGAATGGTTCAGGCAATTGGCTTCTGGGAACTCTGCTTCGTCAGAAAGTCGTGTGTCGGCACCGGTTCGAAAAATATGGGTCTATCGCCTAACGGCTGCCGCGAGCGTCCTCGGTATTCTATTTTTATCATGGTATTTGTTTCTTCAGAAACCCACCTCGTCCGATCGACTGGCTGATAATTACATCAAAAGTGATCTCGAGACCCTTTCTGTTAAAATGGGTTCCACCGACAGCATCCAGGAGGGCTTGCGGTTATACAATAAGAAACAATACGACTCGGCCTTGTACCAGTTCCGGCTGATCATTCAGCGAGACACCGGAAATTATTTGGCAAAAAGATATGCAGGAATTGTTTCCCTCAAGCTGGGCAATTACGACAAAGCGTTGGAATACTTCCAGGAACTGGAACGATATGTCCTTTATGCAAACCCCGGGCTATTCTACCAGGCCCTAACTCTATTAAAACGTAATCAGCCGGGTGACAAAGAGCAAGCTAAGCAATTCTTGAAGGAGGTTGTGGATCGGCATTTGGACGGGGACGACACTGCAAGGGAATGGTTGAAAAAATTGTGACGATTGGTTCCTACGCTGCAGCAAACGCAACTGCAAGTACAGAATAATGGAGAAAGTGGGTTGAATTGTTTATATTAGGATAACTAATTTCAAAACCTTTCGGATATTTTGACTACTTCAAAATATTCTTTCAATAGACCCTCGACCGAGTTGCCAAACTCCGCTCTATTAAAACGTAATGATCCCGGTGATAAATAAAAACCAGCGACTTGGGTGCAGCTGATCTTTGGCCGCTTGTGTAATGAAGACGCTGCACAACCAATCGGCTTAACAACGTAACCTGATTCTTTCACCAATAAATTTCTCATTTATGACGCAAATTGCTATCGTAACGTCTAAGGACTCGACGCCCGTCCCAGTAAAAATGAAAAAATTTCATGAGAAAGCTAAACATGGATATAAACCTTTTACAAGTCTTAAGGAACTGGAAGCGTACTTTGAAAAACATGGCGCTCTTTGGGCGACATACTCGGCAGCAGAATTTGATGTAACAAACACGGACCACTTCAATGCGACACAAAAAGAATCATTTAGATCTTATATTTCCGGGTGGGTCCAATATTACGACGAGATAACCCGAAATAGTGCGATCAGCCATGTGCTGTATTTTAAGTGGAATTCCGACAATGTTCAAATCTACATGTGTCCAAAACCAATAAAACCTCCTGGAACCACCACCGATCCAAAGTCACCAAGCGCACCACCTCCGCCCTATCCATGATAGGGAGCATTTTTTATAAACTTTTGCACTTGACCTATGGACAGTGTTTTTAGAGATTGCAATTTTCGCGTGGTGATAAAGTATGATCAAGGGAATCGTTCGTCTCACCCGAGCATACGCGGAAAAATTGCTCAATCCGCACAACGCGATTGCGAACGCTTTGAACAGCTTCGCAAAATGATCCCTGGACACAAAATAAAGAAACTGTTTACCACTCTTGACCCTGAACGGGTCTTCGAGCGAACAAGGAGGGGCTTGGAATTGGATTGTTCGTATTTGCCGCCGGAATTTGCCAATTACTATTGTGTTGACTGCCGGCGCGACATTGAGGCAAAAAAAATAGTCACATTGTTGAAAAGAAAACGGGCTGTTGAACTAGCATATGTTGAAGTTTATTCCACCTCACCGCCCACTGTGAAGCAAAAACCTAATCCATTGAGCGATTTCCAGGACTACTTAACCCCTGCTCCAACTGGAGTTGATGCGAGGTATGCGTGGAAATTTCCAGGAGGTGATGGGACGGGAAAGGTGAAATTTATTGATATAGAGCAAGGGTGGTTATTCAATCATGAGGATTTAACGGTGCGTCAACTCTCAACTACCGGGCTCAGTCACTTTGAATACGAGGACCATGGTGCCGCAGTATTAGGTGTGATTATGATGAAGGACAATTCCGTTGGCGGAATTGGAATTACTCCAAATGTAAAGGGGTATGTCATGTCGCAATGGAGACCGGATGGAGTATTTAATACTGCAGACGCTATTTTGGCGGCGATAGATCACCTCAAGTTTGGAGACATCCTTCTGTTGGAGGCTCAAGCCTTTGACGTACACACCAAGAATTCCTGGCCTGTTGAAATTCACGAAGCGAACTTCCAGGCAATCCGTCTTGCCACGGCCTTGGGAATTGTTGTGATTGAGGCGGCGGGAAATGGTATACATATTACCGGAAATAACCTTGACGACTTCCCCGACGAAGGCCGAACTATTTTCAATCGTTCAAGGCCCCATTTCAGAGATTCTGGGGCTATTATGGTCGCTGCGGCATGGGGCAAGGTATCACGTTCCAGAATGAATTGTTCAAATTACGGAACCAGGATAGACTGTTTTGCTTCTGGCGAAGACGTAGTAACTGCCGGGCTATTTCCCCGCTCTTCACGCGGCGCCAGGGATACCTATTCGACGAGCTTCTGCGGCACTTCCAGCGCAGCAGCCATAATTACCGGCGTAGCGATAGCGGTGCAGAGTATAATAGAACGAAAATATAGTTCCAGGATTGGCCCCAAAGAGATGCGTCGTATTCTCAGCAATAAATTGTACGGAACTACTTTAGGAGAGGGCCATCAGGCAGACAAAATTGGAGTGATGCCTGATTTAAAAAAAATTATTGACCGTGCGTTGAATTTGGTCCGACCTGTCGGCAAAGAAATAAGACATAAGCAAAGCAAAAAACTTAGTCAAAACCAGGGAAAGAAAAGGCTGCAAAGTTTTTAATATTGAAATAGACTCCTAATGATGGCATTGAGCCGACATATGGTTACTCAAAGAAGCAGATATGTTCTTTTCATATTCTTCTTTACTACCCTGCTATCAAAAGGACAATGTCCGGATAAAAATTTTCTCGAAAAGCGCATAGTATACCTTAGGGATTCCTCAAAATTTTCTTCCCAGCAACAACTAGCGGAATTGCATGGTTACCTGGATAAAATGCAAAGTTGCCCTTACAGGAACGATTCGACACATGCACGCCTGGCCAAGAGAATCGGTGGACTATATTACCAGGAAGCCGACTACCTGAACGCCATAAAATATTACCGTCAGTCGATTGATATTATTACAGCTAATGCGAATAAGCCATCGGTGAATCTCACTGATCTTCCAGGCAGTTATTATTGGCTCTCTATGATGTATGAGGCATTGCATATGATGAAGGAAAGAATGATCGCGTTAGACAGTTCGTATAAAGTGGCTCTGAGAATACATCATGTTGACCCTGCTTGTCTGCGCGCACTGTATAAGTGGGGAGAATATTTCTTTGATTTAGGAGATTACCGCCGGTGTATTGACTACATGCAACAATGCGAATCTATTGTGAAAAAATATGCTAATCTTATTGGACCGGAGATACAAGAAGAATTCATTTCCGGTAGCTTACTATGGCAAGTAAAAGCATTGCTTGAAATAAAACAATACCAGGACGCCGAAAAAATGCTTAGTAGTAGAATTGAAGAATGCAAGAGAGCAGGGCTAAACAATAACCTGGGCACTGTTTTCTCCCAACTTGCGGAATTACAGTTGCGCAAGGGCGATTATAACAAAGCGCTTTTATTTTACAACAAGGCATTCAGGAACGATCAACAAGTGGGGTACGATTTTAATTGTAAGCAAACCCTAAAAGATATAGGGTATAATATTTACTTTCTGCATTTTAATGATGCGAATAAGGCTCTTGCCTATTATGCCAGGGCACTAGCAATTATTAATAGAGATCAAACCCTTAATAGCGCAGACATTGCGGAGTCTCTAGATCTATTCAGGCTTATTGCAAATGTATTTACTAAAAAGGGTCAGTATAATTCGGCTTATTATTATTTCCAGCGCGCTTTTGATCAAATTAGGCCTGGCATTGATGAGAACGGAATTTTGCAAAGCGCACAGGAAGGGCTCTCGCAATATAAGAAAATACATTACGTCACTAGCGTGCTGATTGATAAAGCAGATTCTTACAGGAGGCAATTCGAAACAACGAGGGAAGCCAATGTGCTCCGACAAGCCATTCGAATCTATAAAATTGCTGCTCAATTTCTTGATAAGATCAAGGAAAGCCAATCCGATTTGCAATCCAAACTTTTTTGGAGAAGTGATTCAAGACGTCTCTTTGAGGGCGCTATCGAAGCCTGCCATTTGAGCAATGACGCAGACCAGGCTTTTTATTTTTTTGAAAAGAGTCGCGCGGTTCTTCTGCAGGATCAACTCAACGAACAACGCTGGTTGGGTGAGTCGGACATAATGCGGCAGACGCAATTGACCAAGAAGATCGTACAACTTGAGAGGCAATTGAAGAGCCTCGATAAATCGTCCTCGAATTACTCAGCCCTGGAGAATGACTTGTTCAATGCAAAGCAGGAATTCGAAGACGTGCAGAGGCTCGTGAAAAGAAATAACCCGCTCTATTATCAAAGCTTTTTTGCTGATGACACGATCCAGGTACGCGACGTGCGGCGCAAATTGCTTACGGATCACCAGGCCCTGCTAGAAGTATTCGCGGGAGATAGTGCGGTCTACCTGATGGTAATTACATTCCAGAAATCCATCCTCAAAAAAACTGATAAAGGAACTTTTGATAAATTAACGAATGCCTGCATAGGTTATATTTCCAATGAGAACGCGTTGAACCGGAATTTTGATTCGTTTGTTTCGTTGTCACAGCAGTTGCAACAACTCCTTTTCCACGACATCAAGCTTCTCCCAGGGCGGATCATAATTTCTCCCGACGGAAAATATTTTCCGTTTGAGGCATTGATCACAGGCAGGACACCCCTGAAGTATTTTGTCGAGGACTATGCGGTAAGCTATACCTATTCGGCGCGTTTTCTTCTGAATAATTTCGCCAGTAACTCCTCTGTTACCTCGGGGAGTTTTATGGGCTGTGCCCCGGTAAATTATGCCAGCTCCCTTGCTTCGCTTTCTGGAAGTGACCAGTCCCTGCAGCGAATGGAGAACTACTTTAGTCATCCGGCGAATTTTGTTCGCGACAACGCAACGAAAAATAATTTTCTTAAACAATATTATAAGTACAAGATTATCCAACTGTACACGCACGCGACAGACGGAGGATCTACCGGCGAGCCGGTGATCTATTTTGCCGATTCGGCACTTTCATTGTCCGACCTTTTTTATGAAAATAAACCGGCGACAAGTTTAATTGTTCTGTCGGCATGCGAGACGGCGGGAGGAAAGTTATACAACGGCGAAGGAGTTTTTAGTTTCAACCGCCAATTTGCGGCACTAGGGATTCCATCATCTATTTCTAATCTGTGGCAAGCAAACAACGAGTCATCCTACCGGCTCACCGAACTTTTTTACAAATATCTCGCAAAGGGATTGCCCCTCGATGTCGCGTTGCAGTCTGCAAAAAAGGAATTTCTCACGTCTGCTGACCGGGAGAATAAATTACCATACTTCTGGGCCGCATCGATCCTTGTCGGCCAGACCAATCCTATTCATTTTCAAAGATCATTTCGATGGGCATGGGTAGCGCTTTTTGGAATTACCCTGGTTGGAGCTGCGTGGCTGGGCACAAGGGCGATTCAAAGGCGGCGCGTTCGTTCGCTGAAAGTAGGAGCTAAAAAAAATAAAGAGAAGGTCACTGCGTAAGATTTGAAACCCTCCGAAAAATTGTACAAAAAAATCTTGGAATTGTTTACCTTGGAGTCACTAATTGCGACTAAGCGTTGATAATCCTCCCGCACATGAAAGAAGTCGCTCTCTTAACCCAGCCATATTTTACCAAACCCTCACTCTATTAAAGCGTATTCATCCCGGTGACAAACAAAAAGCCAGAGAGTTGTTGCAGCAGGTAATAGATCAACATTTGCAT
>VBAQ01000242.1:4830-5268 GCA_005883765.1 Bacteroidota bacterium | reverse complement strand
CAGCGACTATACCTGGAGTCCACTTGCTTTGATAGCTAATTGTGTCGTGGCAGGAAAAAAGAATATTGTCCTCAATGAGCTCAGTAAAAACACCGGTGTTATCAATTTCAGTTACACGATTGAAAACGGAACCTGGGAAACCTTGGGCCTGGCCTCATCGCAACATGAAGCCGGAGTCAAGTTGTTGGGAGTTAGAAAGAATGCAGCCAACCAGTTTGAGATCTTCCGCGACAACATCGTCAGCGCCTCCAAGCTCGAATTCATGCATCGGTATACCTTGCCGGAGCCAATTGACTTCTCGGTTACCGGCGCTCTCGATAATGCTGCCGATGCAATGGGCATCAGCCTGCTCTCTTCCGGCAAGTTGATCTTTATTAAACAGTTTGCTTATTACCAAACCACCACGGAACACGTACGCGAATACAATGTGCCGATCGG
>VBAQ01000242.1:0-4671 GCA_005883765.1 Bacteroidota bacterium | reverse complement strand
GACCTGCAACAAACTTTATATCCTATTACAGGTACAACAAATATTTTGAGTACTACTGCGGCCAGCGCTGTTCCAAATATTACCACACAATCTGTGATGCCTTCGTTCGATTGCAGGCAAACCTTCTGCCCTGCACCGCCGGATGAAGACACCTGCCTGGCTTCCTACTCTAAACTGCTCAGGTCAAATAGTTACTCGGACGGGTTTTCTCAATATTTTTTGATGAGGAACAATGTGCACCTGGTAAACACAAGAAGGTTGGATCGCATAACAGGAACCTTAAATACACAAACAAACGGGCTTAAGTTGTTTGATGAGAAAGGCAATTTCATCAAAGGCATTTCAGTCTGGCTGGGCAACGAGCCCGCCATTTTTGGGATAAAGAAAATGACTGATTCCACGTTTTTAATGCAATCCTACACCACGGTGAACGGATTGCCCACCTATACATTTACTTTGATGCGTGACGATCTCCAGCCGGTCTGGTCGAAAACTTATAAGGCCTGGCCTGGGTTTAATTTCACTAACAACGGGATATGGTTAACGATGCACAGGGACGCTGAGGGCAATTACTATTTCGCAGGCGTGCGGCTTGGTTTCGCCGAGCCTGCTGGCGTCATGGTTGCCAAGCTCGATGCCAATGGCAATCTACTCTGGCAAAGAATGTATGCATTCAGTTCATCGGTCCTGATCATTGCCGGCCTCGTATCTACTCCGTCTTCCCTGATCGTATTGGGTGAAGGAAGTCCCGGCTCATTTACCATGCGTCTCGATAAGGCAACAGGTAATGTGTTGAATGGATATCACTATACAGTTAGTTCGGATGGTGGACTTGCCGAGCCAATGCTTGCTTATGATAACGATCGTATCATCTATGCGGGCAAAACAGGTACCAGCAAGCTTTTGATCGGCATCTTCGATACCCTTGGCAAGCCGGTTAATTTGAAAACTATTGACAATTCGTCCATCCCACGAGCCTCCACGTTTAAGGACGACCAGCTATACGTCAGTTACAATTATTGGAATGGCGCTGCCTATAAAGATGTATTGCTAAAAGCGGATACCGCACTAAACATCAAATTTTACAACGAATACGATCCTTCGTTTTTCGGTTACCCGATGGGGATGGGCGTTGGCGACAACGGTTCGATTTATATGGGAGGCGATTGGTCCTATCAACAATACTATGATCCATTCATAAAAAAATACGAACCCAATGGAAAGCTGGGGACCTGTGGCTTTACATCGAGGTCTCCCACGCTAGTGGTGGTTGATCCCAATCCAACACCCTTGGGCTTTTCCGAGGAAACAAAAACCTTTGAATCGATGGTACTGACCCTGCGGTACGAGGCTGATATCGATGGACAAGTCATCAGCGGTATTATTTGCAGTAGTAAGCCGCAATGTGATCTTTTAAAACTTACAGGTCCTTCAGCTGTTTGCCAGCTGAACACCTCTTACGATTTCTCCATCAGAAAGACAGCTGGATGCACCATCATACCACAATGCTTTGTCGACAGCAGTTTGATAAGAATAACGAGGATCACGGATACATCGATCACGCTTCAATTTAAGAAGACTGCGTCGCCCTGGATTAAGATGAAGCTGGATGCAGGTTGTAAGATCTATTGGGACAGTCTGCAGGTTAACGTCACTGATGCCGCAGCGATCCTGGATCTTGGCAAAGACACGGCGCTTTGTCCAACCCGCACCATCCTGCTCAATGCGAAGAAAGGATTTAGTAGCTACCAATGGCAGGACAATTCATCTGATTCCACCTTCATGGTGTCTGCGCCCGGCACCTATTGGGTCAGGACAATGGATGCTTGTGCCGATGTCTTTCATGACACAATTATTGTTTCGCCGGCTCAGCCCATTGTGTTCACGCCGTTGGTTGACCGATCGAAGTGTAATAATGATACGGTGCGACTGTCAGCCAACAACGGATTTGTTCAGTATTCCTGGTCACCAGCTTACAATATTAATTCGCAGTCGCAGCAAACAGTGATCGTAAATCCGAAGATCGATACCGTTTATTATCTCGCGGCTCAAAATGCGGAAGGTTGTTTCATTTACGATACCGTGCGGGTTCATGTCTACACGTCACCCGCAATTCATTTAGGAAACGACACATCATTTTGCCAGGGAGAGAAAGTATTACTGGATGCTGGAAATAGCTTCAGTTATTATGTTTGGAGTACGGGTGAAGCCACGCAACAGATTTCTGTCGATAAACCGGGAAATTATTTCATAAATGCTACTACGAATAAAGTTTGTCATTCTTTTGATACGTTGCGCGTAGTAACGGTATATGCAAATCCTGTTGTGTCGCTCGACAAAAATCCGGGCTTGTGCACCGGCTCAACGCGACAATTAGATGCAGGCAGTTATTCAAAATACCTCTGGCAGGATGGATCGACGAACCGCAATTTCTTAGTGCAGGGTGTCGGCAAGTATTATGTGCAGGTCACCGACAACAACAACTGTGTCGGCAACGACACGACGGTAGTTACAGTCCTCTATTCTTTGCCGTCAAAGTTTCTGCCAGGCGACGCTACGATTTGCAATTATGAATCCTTACATGTAAAACCTTCGACCAGTTTTTCAAAATATTTATGGAGCAATGGCAGCACTGCTTCCACGATTGAAGTCAGCACGGGAGGCAGTTACTGGTTGCAGGTAACGGACAATAACAATTGCATTGGCAAGGACACGATGGTTGTGTTTTCCAAAGAATGTTTGGTGGGCCTTTATGTGCCAAATGCTTTCACGCCCAACCAGGATTCGAAGAATGATTTGTTCCGCGCCCGTTTGTTTGGCGTGATAAAACGTTTTGAACTCCGGGTGTATAACCGCTGGGGACAAATAGTTTTTATATCAAACAATCCCGATAAAGGCTGGGACGGGAAAGTTTCGGGAGTCGACCAGGATCCCGCCGTTTTCGTCTGGACCTGCAGGTATCAACTGGAAGGTGAACAAGAAAAATTAGCGAAGGGCACGGTCACGCTTATAAGATAGAAAGTTTCGGAATTCCTTTCACAGACCTTTTACTAATGAAGCTTCCGGAAAGCCTGAGTTGCTCACCTCCGTTCTCAGTAGTGTTCGGTAAATAAAAAAATTGCGATTGGTTATACTGAGTACTGAGACTATTACAGGCCTGCCGCTGCTCTTTCACAGGAAAATTTTTTTGTTCGCTATAGTTATTCTTTAACTTTAGTTATCCTCTGAAATATCTTCTGAAGTCTTTCAAATCTTTTCTTATCACCTTTAAAAATTGATGTTATGGAAAAAGTAGTTGTCATAATGAGCTCACCGGAGTTTACAGAAAAAGAGTACAACCAGGTTTGGGACGGTCTAAGGGCCGCAGGACAAACACATCCAAAGGGTCTGATTTCTCATGTCGGCTTTGCAAAACCCGAAGGGAGCTTTATGGTGGTTGACGCCTGGGAATCTGCGGAAGCCTTTAATGAGTTTGGCAAAACCCTCATACCAATCATCGAGAAAACGGGTTTGCCCGTTCCACAACCCCAGGTTTACAAAGCAACTTATGTGTACGAACCTGAAAGCGTGCCTGCATAGGTTAAAAAATCTCTGACCAAAAAAGGTGAGGCTGAATTAGCTTTGCCTTTTTTTAATTTCCCCACGAGGTCAACTTTCATAAGCTTCAAAAACAATTTTGTAATTTTAAACCATGAGTATAACCGAACATATCATCACTGATAAAAAAGGAAAACCTATAGCGGTTCAGCTTCCGGTAAGCCAATATAAAAAGCTTTTGGAACTGGCAGAAGAAATGGAAGACATAAAAGCTTACGACAGAGCAATGAAACGCAAGCATAAATTCATTCCTTTTGATCAGGCTGTAAAACGACTGATAGCCAAACGAAAAAAATAATGTACCAGCTTGTTATTGATCGCTATGCTCAAAAACAGTTGGGAAAAATTCCTCCACCACATTTCAATCGTATCATAAAAGCCGTTAGTGATCTTGCTCTAAATCCAAGACCACCAGGTTACAAAAAGCTTACTGGCCGCTCAGGCTACCGCATCCGCATTGGGGATTATCGTGTTATCTATAATATTAAGGACAAAATTCTGATTGTATTTGTAATTGACATTGGACACAGAAAAGATATTTATGATTAACCTTCCCCGCTCGCGAGTGTAGTAGAGTGCTTTATCTTCAACGAATTAAAAAGCCTATTATTTCCTTCCCCGATGAGTCTCGCAAACGGGCCTTGTGTGCAGGCCTAGACTCATCGGAATAAAATCCGCATCTAAACCCTTGCAATGAAGGTGCCGACTCGCGGAAAAGCCCGGTGATTATGAGCTTAGCTTCGCCGCATTCTATCAATTCGCCAAACGAGGAACAGTTCCAATAAGGGATTATCAGGATTTCCGGGCGTTGTTGCTCGAGGTGGACAAAGATGAAAGAAAAGTTCAACGCGATGAGTCCACCATCTCACGCACCGGAGCTCAGCGGTGAGACTCATCGGGAAAGTAGCTGTGGTAATGCTATTGTTTAAATTTGCTATTGTTTAAGTTTCGCGAGTGCTGTTTTTCCTGATTCACTATTTGGATTAAGCTTTAATGATTTTTCATAGTTTTCAATAGCCTCTGTTTTTTTACCCGCCGCCGCATAAGCTTCGCCTAAACTATCCCAGGTATTAA
>VBAQ01000241.1:4606-9045 GCA_005883765.1 Bacteroidota bacterium | reverse complement strand
TCAATTCCACTATGTCTTTCATGTCCGCCGGGGGTCTTCATCGCCAAGCTGTGTCGAGACCTGGGCGTCTCGCCGCCGATCTTTAAGTGTCGGTAATGCGCAGCGAGACTCGGGTAGTTCATGTTGCAGGGACAAAAATTTCATTGAAGCATATTATATCATAAATTAGAGAGTCAACGGCAGCCCGATTGGCCACACTCCAAACACTGCAGTACAGTGGCAAATGCCCAGCGATACCAGAATATACCGAGTTCTGTTTCGGTTTGAAGTAACACAGAATACATGCACATACTTAAATACCATAAACATGAAATCAAAACCACTCGTTTACATTATATGGCTGTTTTTATTGAGTTGCGGCCATACAAATGCTCAAAACATAAATGTTGGAGAAAAGCTTAATGGCTTTGACAAGACCGTTGAAAAGATTCTCAAGGATTGGAATGTGCCTGGTTGTGGAATTGGAATTGTTGTAAAAGACAAGTTGGTATTCGCCAGGGGTTATGGTTATCGTGATTTAGAAAAGAAATTGCCTGTAACACCCAACACTTTATTTCAAATTGCTTCGAACACGAAACTTTTTACAGCTACTGCCATTGGATTTTTAGTGGAAGATGGGAAACTGGATTGGGACAAGCCAATTAAAAACTATGTGCCACAAATCCAGTTTTATAACGATGAACTCAATACAAATGTAACAATCCGTGATATGCTTTCACATCGAACGGGTATCTCCCGACATGACAATATCTGGTACAAATCAGATTTTACACGCCAGGAGTTATTTGACAAGTTGAAATATTTAGAACCCAGTATTCCCTTACGCCAGGGCTATTTATACAATAATTTAATGTATGCAGCATCCGGACAAATTGTTGAGTATTTGTCGGGCCAAACGTGGGAAGAGTTTATAAAAACTAGAATTTTTGCTCCATTGAACATGTCCCATTCAATGTTCGTCGTTGAAGCCATGCAAAAGCAACCAGACTTTATGACTCCTTATTATGAAAAAAGGGATACTAATATTTTACTTCCTTATCCTTTCTACACTAAGCAACAGGGAATAGGTCCGGCAGGCGCAATTATTTCTAGTATTAACGACTTATCAAACTGGTTGATTGCTCAAATGAATGGTGGTAAGTTTAATAACAAACAGGTCATATCCTATAACATCATAAAAGAGACGATGCAACCTGCCAGTCTCTCCGCATCAGTTCCGGATAAGTACTTTGAAAATCTTAACTCGATGTATGGAATGGGCAGAGGAACTTCAAGTTATAAGGGGCATTACAGAACCGGGCACACAGGCGCCATCGGTGGAATATATTCCAGTATATCATTTATGCCTGCCGATAGTGTGGGTGTAATTGTTTTTACAAATGGCGCTCATGCGGGCCAACTTCCAAGCATAATTGCCAACATAGTTTATGACAAACTCTTGACTTTAGGTGACACACCCTGGAGCGAAAGAAGTTTAAAGGACTATTTAAAAAATAAGGAAACGGATAAAGAAGCACGCAAAAAACCAGACGTTGACCAGGTAGTTAATACTAAACCTTCCCACGCGTTGGCTGATTATGCAGGAATATATGAAGAGCCGGCATACGGCACAATGGTGATAACCAATAAAAACGATAACCTCAGTTTTACTTTTAATAATACTACTTTACCTCTTCATCATTACCACTACGATCGGTTCATTTCACCTGATGATGAGATTGATGGTAAATGGTCGTTGATGTTCAGTGCTGATGCACAAGGCAGCATTCAACAGGTAAAGGTTAGCCTGGACGAAAAAGAAGTAGCGTTTACCAAAAAAGCAGATCCCAGGCTCAAAGACCCAAACTTCCTTAAGAAGCTGGCAGGACTATATGAACTCAATGGGAATACAATAAATATAGTGATCGCCAACAACGAGCTTGTGTTAAACACCTCGCCACCGCAACATCTTGAACCTTATAAGAGCAATATTTTTAGAATCCGTGAATTTTCTGATCAGCTTGTTGAGTTCATTCTTGATGCAACAGGCGTCCCAACTGGTTTTAAATTGACCTATGACGGCAAAACAGTTCTGTTTACAAAAAAGAAATAAAAAACCTCTTGTTCTCCGGAGCATGCCTAGGGGTGTACGCTTAGAATACACAAAACAATTAAACTATTTTAAAAGCCATGTTAGAAATAAGACCTGTATGCGAAAACTGTGGTAAAAAATTACCGAATGACAGCACAGAAGCGATGATCTGCACATTCGAGTGTACATTTTGTGTTGACTGCGTGACGAATGTTTTACAAAATGTTTGTCCTAACTGCGGTGGTGGATTTGAAAAACGTCCAACCCGGCCGAAGGAGAAATTATTAAAGTATCCGGCAAAAACTGAGGAATATATAAGACCTGTTGACCTTGCCAGGTTTGAAAAAAAACTAATAGAAAATAAGAACATTAAGCCTAACGAAAGATAAATTCCTGCTACTTTTGGCCACATTGTTTTTTCGTTCCTCAATAATTTCTGACGTCGTATGAAAACTTTCAAAAAAATTAGCTGCATGGTAAAAAGAAAGACCTTTGCAATTCCAATAAAATTTAGAGAAATGGATTGTAAGTTATTTGATGTGCGGAGTTTTTTTAAATTAATCCTGGTAAGTGTAATCATTGTTTTTAATTCACATTCATGCAAGGCTTATTCAGTACTTACTCACGAGGCAATTATTGATGCAAACTGGGATCATCTATTGCTTCCGTTATTAAAACAAAAATTTCCTGCCGCTTCCGCGGAAGAATTAAAAATAGCACATGCCTATGCCTATGGAGGTGCTGTGATCCCCGATATGGGATACTACCCTTTCGGCAGCAAGCTATTCACTAACCTGCTGCATTATGTACGTAGCGGCGATTTTGTAGAAGCAATATTAAGTGAAGCAGAGAATTTAAATGAATATGCGTTTGCGTTAGGTGTATTATGCCATTATAGTGCGGATAGCTATGGACATAAATTGGGAGTAAATGTTTGTGTGCCGATTATTTATCCAAAAATGAAAAAAAAATTTGGTGATGTGGTAACTTATGAAGAGAATCACATATCCCATTTGCGCACTGAATTTGCATTTGACGTACTGCAAACGGCAAGAGGTACCTATAGTTCGGAGGCTTATCATGATTTTATCGGCTTCGAGGTATCAAAGCCTTTGCTGGAACGAGCTTTTTTTAAAACGTATGGTTTGGATGTGAATGATCTGTTTGGAGATTTTTCCAGAACCGTTGGTACTTTCCGGTGGATTATAAAAAGTTTTTTTCCCACTATAACAAAAGCAGCCTGGTCAACAAGGAGTAGTGAAATTAGAAAAACATTACCGAATGCAACCGGACGCAGTTTTATTTACCGTATGCACCGCAAAAATTACAGGCATGAGTTTGGAAATGAAAAGCCGAGATTCTCAGTGCAGGTGCTTTCGGCTTTTATCCGATTACTACCCAAAATAGGACCTCTTCGAGTTTTAAAATTCAAAGTGCCCGAGGCTGATGCTGAAAAATTATTTATTAAAAGTTTTGATACGACGGTATCGCACTACAGTAATGATATAGCGCAACTTCAAAACGGCAATATTAAATTGAGTAATATTAATTTTGATACCGGGGAAAAAACAGAACCGGCAAAATATGCGCTTGCAGATAAAAGTTATGCAGAATGGTTGTTGAAACTTCAGCTTAAGAATTTTGAAACCACCTCTCCTGCAATCAAACAAAATATCCTTAATTTTTACGGCGATAATAAAGCCGCTTCACCTAATGAGCAAAATTTAAAGCAAGCCCTTGGGCAATTACAGACAGCTAACGTACATCAACAATAAAAATACACTCTGTTCTGCTTAGCCTCCCGACAAGTTGGGAGAAATGGGAAAGACCACCGTCACCACTTCGTAGCGGAATGCGTAGCGAGACCCCGGGATAACGGTCATCTCATGTTGGTTTTATTTTTACTCCTCTCATTTGTATTAAAAAGTAAAAAGCGAAAAGCCACATTAATACTGTAGTGACCTATGCTATAAGAGATGCATTCAGGGAAAAAGGATTAACAGCACCAAGCGAGGTTGATGGCACAATACCCGTAGTGTTGTTAATCGCTGCGTGCATCAACATCGTTAGCATTACGCTCTCATTGCTACGCCAATAGAGCCATGCCATTACTACAGATATCGCTACCACACTCAGCAAATAAACCGGGATTGACTGCCCAAATTTATCATTGCCGTGTAAAAAGAAGAAAGGCAAGTGCCAGCCGGCCCAAATAATTCCCAGGATAATGCTGGCACCAGCAACACCAAGGCGATTTGACATTCGTGGAAGTGCAAACCCTCTCCAGCCGATCTCTTCACCAGCCTGCATTGGAGTCGAGAAAATAATGCCTGCTACAATAATATAAAAAGCTTCATGGCCGAGCAGT
>VBAQ01000241.1:707-4600 GCA_005883765.1 Bacteroidota bacterium | reverse complement strand
TTGATTGTCGCAAAATAACCGATCGCAAAAATATACCATCCCAAATAGGTGGGTGCCGTGAATATTTTCCTGAGCAGAGCCAGCACTCCGGCCCTCCTCGTCTCACGCCAGCTGAGAAAAACAGCGACCAATGCCGGTGCAAAAACACCAATGAGATAAATAAAGTAACCAGCCGGTGAAAATCCTGCATCGGGTGAGTCGGCATTGCGTGAGATAATAGCTGCGATAATAAATAAACTCCAGCTGATGATGTACGTGAGTAAAAAAAACTTAACAAGGGACCGCATGATTCTTCCTTCTTATGGTCTATCTGAAATTACGAAAGGTGGTTAAGACTTCACGATGTTGGTCGCTTCTCGTCCTCACAGTGTCTCCGTTTCGCGTAGTGTTCCAATAAAAAAAAATAAAAAACTTGGAATGTTATGGCTAGCCCACTCCGAGAACCTCTGTGAAATCCGCGTCTCTGTGGTACACTATGACCCCAGAGGCACAGGAGGGCACCAAGAAACACGGAGGTCTTTAGACGCCGGCAAAAGGTTCAATTCCACTCCGTGCACCTCTGCGCACGCTGCGGCCACTCTGCGTGCTTTGCGTCCAAACAAAAACATAAGGACGCAGAGTTCGCGAAGGAGACACAGTGAACGCAAATACTCAGACGGGAGACTTATGAAATCAATCGAAAGATCTCAGAGGCACAAGAGGGCGCGGAGAAACACGGAGGTCTTCTAGAAGTGACACCGGACACCTGGAAAAAATTCGGCAATGTTTGGTTAACTATTGGTGGAATGAGTGCCCTAAAAAAGCTTAATCAGCAGAAAAAATGTAATGATGCCCCGAATATATTTTTACATTTGTGTTCCTCACCGAATCTTTACCCCCTGGTTACTCGATTCCTAAAAGACATTATCTCACTTTTAAATTCTTCATCATGATCTCAGAAAATACCATTGCTGACGGTAATATTACCTCAGCAATTCAACAGGAAGAGAAACCGACAAGTGTACGAATCAGGACAACCGCGAATAAAGAAACAGAAATTTCAAGAGAACTTTTCGATGAGTTTAAGAACAGCCTGCGTGGAAAATTGGTGAGTCCTAAAGATGCGGGGTATGACGACGCCCGCAAGGTTCATAATGGAATGATCGACAAACGACCAGCCATGATCGTTCAATGTACCTGTGTAACGGGCATCATCGCCAGCGTCAACTTCGCCCGAAAGAACAAGTTGCTTGTCGCTGTTCGTGGCGCCGGCCACAATGTGGCAGGTACTGCAGTTTGCGATGAGGGAATTGTTATTGACCTCTCAGGTATGAAAGGAATACGAATTAATCCCACACAACACACTGTCCGAGTTGAACCTGGTGTCACATGGGGTGAACTTAGTCACGACTTGCAATTTTTCGGTCTTGCGGCTACAGGAGGATATGTGTCTACCACAGGCGTTTCGGGACTTACCCTGGGAGGCGGATTGGGATGGCTTCTCCGCAAACATGGCATGGCACTGGACAACCTTCTATCTATTGATATTGTGACAGCAGATGGGCAACTGGTAACTGCCGATGCAACCCAAAATGAGGATCTTTTTTGGGGCGTGCGTGGCGGTGGCGGAAACTTCGGCATTGCTACGTCTTTTAAATTTAAAGTACATCCTGCCGGAACGGTTTTGGCAGGCCTGGTGCTCCATCCTGTATCAAAAGGTAAAAAGGCACTTCAGAACTGGCGTGAGTTTTCGGATAAATCACCTATCGAGTTGACCGGCGGAGCCTTGGTTTTTAATCCGCCTGCTGAACTCCCTTTGCCGGAAGTGTTGCACCGCGAAGGTATTGTAGCAATGGGAGGCGTTTACACGGGATCTCTTCACACAGGGGAGCAGGCTTTGCGGCCGCTTCGCGAATTTGGCCCGCCAACAGCTGATATATTTCAGCCAATGCCTTACAGTGCCGCTCAAACAATGGCAGATTTTCTATGGCCGCGTGGATTCTATAATTATTGGAAATCGAACTTTCTCAGTGAGCTTAGTGACGAAGCGATTGACACTATTCTTAAGTTCTTCGCTACCGCTCCTTCGCCCCGAACTGTTGTTGTTCTTGAACACGTAGGCGATTGCGCTATGAGCCAAATTGCAGACGATGAAACTGCTTTTGGTCATCGGAATTTCAATTTCAACTTTCTTGTCACATCTCTCTGGACCAATCCTGAGGATTCAGAAAAAAATATCCAATGGACGCGAGAGTTTTATGATGCAATGAAGCCATTCATGGCAAATGCAGTTTACCTGAACTATATTGGAGATGAAGGGGAAGAACGCGTTAAGCAAGGCTACGGAAATAAATATGAAAAACTGGCTATTTTGAAACGAAAGTATGATCCTGAAAATATGTTTTGCAACAATCAAAATATCGTCCCGGCAAAGGTGTGATTAACTCTATTCCCGATTCGTAGAATCGTTCGGTAAAAAACTCTTCGAGCATGACATGAGGCCCGGCCGCTATGCGCCGGGCTCCACTGTGAAGACCACAATGGCATGAAACTTTCCCAACTAGTCGGATACTCAAGGCAACATGCTAATGCTAGGTTTTAGAAAATGCTTTACCCATCGCCGGATTTGCCGTGGAAGAAAAAATTTAAAAATGGATTGAGAAACGAGGAAGCATAAAATTTTGAATCACCGCCTTAGCGCACACTACCCGGGTCACCGACAGGGGGAGGCGATCCGAAAATTTGTAACAATGGAACAGGTGAGCAACAAAATTTTTGGGCTTACAACAAATTTACAAATATGAGAAAGCTATTTGCTGTTGTTTCAATTGCATGCATTACAGTTTACATGTCGTCATGTAACCAGCCCACCATTGCTCATGAAGAAACAACTTCTCATCAGTCCGACACTGAACTTTCTGAATTCATAAGCAAGATCAAAGCCGTGGATAATCACAATCATGTGAATTCAAGTGCTCCCAACGACAAAGATTATGATGCATTGCCACTCGAAGGATTGGGCAAAATTGAGCTCCCAGCAAGAGTGAGACCGGGGAGTCAGCAGTGGATTGCTGCCGCTAAAGCAGTGTATGGATTTACTGCTACTGAACTAAATGAAAAAGTATTCAAAGACCTGGCAGACACTGCAGCAAATGTTATAAACCAGAAAGGAGAAAAATTTCCTGAATGGGCCCTGGACCAGGCTGGCATTGAAGTAATGATTGCAAACAGGATAGCGATGGGCCCCGGACTTTCCGCTCCAAGGTTTCGATGGGTGAGTTATGCCGATGCGCTATTGTATCCGCTCTCAACAAAAGCGGAAGCGGCAGTGACACCTGATCGTGAAAAACTTTTTCCGTTAGAGGATCAGTTACTGAAAAAATATCTTGCTGACCTCAACATATCTAAACTGCCTGCAACACTGGATGAATATTTGAAGCAAGTAGTGACAGGTACGTTGGAAGCCCAGAAAAAAAATGGATGCCTTGGATTGAAATTCGAAGCGGCGTATTTGCGTTCGCTTGATTTCGAAAATCCTTCCCTTCAATCAGCAAGGGAAGTGTATGCAAAAAATATTTACGGGGGAGAGCCTTCACATGAAAACTACAAGTTACTCCAGGATTTTATTTTCCATTATACAGCAAAAGAAGCCGGCCGGATGGGCATGGCCATTCATATTCATTCTTTCCCCGGAGCTGGTAATTACTTTGTAGCCAAGGGTTGCGATCCGCTTTTGTTGGAATCAGTTTTCAATGATCCGGAATTGCGCAATACAAAATTTGTGATCATACATGGCGGAGGTACATTTTATGAGCATACAAGCGCCATGCTGTGGAAGCCGAATGTATATGCGGATCTTTCTTTGCTCGCACTCGTTTGGACATCCGAACAATTGGCCGCCGTATTAAAAGATT
>VBAQ01000241.1:0-480 GCA_005883765.1 Bacteroidota bacterium | reverse complement strand
CGTGAACCTCTGTGAACTCTGTGTATCCGTGGTTTGTCACCCTGAGCTTGTCGAAGGGTTACCACAAACGCAGAAGAGGGCACGGAGAAACACGGAGCAAAAAAAATTCTTCTTCTAAAATAAACAGGGTTGGTTTGATTACCGTTAGCGGTCGTCCTAAATAAGAATATAAACGAAGGAGACTACCGAAATCAAACTTATGACCGAAAAGGGTTTTTTTAAAATCAGTTTCCTGGTTACAGGAATCATTACAATGGCTATATGGTCAGTATTAGTCTGGAACTATTATCATGGAGGTGTACCTCGCCATCATATTTTGCATCTGGAAGACTTGCCTGCAATTTCTAATTGGTGGGGCGGTCTTTTACTTCCTTTACTTACCTGGCTTCTATTGTATCGCATTCAAAATAGACTGATGCGGAGACAATATTGAAAAGTCGAAAGTATCAAAGCTCCGGCGAATTATCTTATATGGGTTCG
>VBAQ01000240.1 GCA_005883765.1 Bacteroidota bacterium | reverse complement strand
CACTATCTAAAGACAAACGCAATAGTTATAACACTAAGGAATAGAATTTCTTTTCTTCACGTTGTCGACGTAGGCGGGCGGGACCTGTTTCCGCACAATACACGGAATCACTTTACCTCTTCATATGTATCTACGTACACCACAAATTTTCTCCCCTCCATCATTTCAATATCCGCCGATACTGTGACCTTACCATCTTTGGCCTCCACGGTAAAAGTGGCATTGCTGGTTCTGCCGTCAACAGATACAGTCGCATGATAAACTGTTTTTCCATCCGCAAATGCCTTTTTCCAATCGCAGACCTTTTCCGTTACCGTTCCTTCTAACCCATCTTCCG
>VBAQ01000109.1 GCA_005883765.1 Bacteroidota bacterium | reverse complement strand
CTGGTTATCGTCGAGATCAACTACCATGTATCGCACTTTCTTTTCTTTGGCATCCAGAATCAGTTCTTCAACCTCTCCGATTTTTTCGCCATGCGTATTTTTTACGTCCCAGCCACGGATGTCAGGTTCGCCCTTTACAATTTCGAAATCTGAACGATCCAGTTCCTGGAGGCGCTTGTGTTTCATGTTGTCCATATATCTTTTTTTAAAGCAAATTCTTGCGGTTAAAAAATTATTTTGCGATTGCGGCCACCAGGATTATGCATAAGATAAACCTTGCCGCATGCGCGCGGGTTGGATAAGCGTTGTCGGATTTGGTTTGCTAACCGTGTTGTTCGCTGCTTTTTTGTTGCGTACTAAAAAGTACATGATTGCTGCTATGATTATCAATGCCGCCACTATCCACACCCACAAGAGGGGAGTTTTCTTTTTCGTTTGCACGTGTATCTCAGCCATAGTTGAAATTTTTAATTTTCAGATTCATTGACGGATAATCATGCACAGAAATTATGCCTGATGGCAAGCTATTGATGAGCCTGCCTTTTGATCAAAACAAAAACGGGGAGAATAAAATTCCCGAACATCATGGATTGCGTAAAAAGCAAAGCCTCCAAAATTAATTTACATACCCTATCTGGTAGATTGCAGATTGCAGACTTTTTTTCTTGAGGTTACTTCTGTAAATGTCTTGTTATAATTGGTATTCAGCGTTCCCATCATCCTATCCCATACTGTAAAATATAAACCATAATTTCCTTTGAAATACTGATGATGCATATTGTGAGAGACAGAAGTGTTAATCCATTTCCCCAGCCAATGGCTGCTGAATCCATTGGGATAAAGTTCAAATCCTAAATGCCCGTAGACATTATAAAAGAGACTGAATATAAAGAAAAACTTCAAATGGCTACTGTGAACAGGTATCGTAAAAAGAAAAATCACAAATATCAGCGATTCAACAATAGCCTCAAGAGGATGAAATGCATAGGCAGCCCAGGGTGAAGGGTTATTCGATTTATGATGAACCAGGTGGAACAGCTTAAATAGTTTGGGATGGTGCATCAACCGATGTGCCCAATAAAAATAAGTATCATGTATTAATAGCATCAATGGAAATGCAAGAATAGCGTAAGGCCATCCATGTTCTGAAATATCTTTATAAAAGGTTGTGTGCGGTCTGATGTTACCGCTATAAAGCATGAACAAAGGTGGAAACGAAAATATGATGATTGATAACACAGAAAAGAAAATTTCTCTCCCGTAATCTTTTATTTTGGGAAACCGCTGCTGAATTTTTTTGTAAGTAATTTTCTTTCTAAGAAAAGTATAGAAAATCAAAAATACCGGACTGGCAATTAAAAAATATTTATCTGCGTTGTCGAGGAGTAACCACGTGAGATTTTCCCAACTCATAGTTATGCTTTTCAAAGCAAAGGTATCCCTGCCAGAAACGGAAAAAAATAACCATGGTTAATTTCTTATTTTCCAGCCAATCTTTTTCGAACACGGCTGAGACTGGGAGGTTCGATTCCTAAGTATCCGGCAATATATTTTAGAGGAATACGATTGAAGGCATCCGGAAATGTCTCTATAAACTGCAAATACCGCTTTTCAACGGATTGGGTGCGGCCGCTTTCTTCATTATGCAAAAGATTTCTTACTTCCTCAGCGAGAATTTGACTGAATAATGTCTCAAATTTTTGATTGATGGAAAATATCAACGGAAGGGTTTCTTTGTCTAAAACTAACATTTCACCATCTTCAAGTGCAATGGAATTTTTGTGTGATGGAGCATTATTTGTTATACCCTCTGTATAAGTGAAGAAACAGTTTTCGAAGATAAAATTGCAAGCAATTTCTTTTCCTTCAATAAGGACGGTGTTCACAATAAGCCCTGAATTAAGAAAACCAATAAACCTGCAGTAATCTCCAATCCTCAGGATGTATTCTCCTTTTTTAAAATATCGTACGTCACTGTATTGAAATGATTTTTCTAAATCATCGTCAGCAATCAAAACCCTTTTCTTAATATACTCCCTGACTTGTGAATACATTTTTTAGACTTTTTGCCTTAAATAATTGAAAGGTCATCACGTCCAAAGCTGCTTCAGCTGCTTCTTCACAGGCGTTCCTACCTGTTTTGTTCATCAAGGACTCTATTTATTTCCCTGAAATGTTCATTTAATTATCGAAAATTATTGAGTTTATTCAGAAATCAAGGAATTATCTGAAATTATTTCGAACTCCGGGAACTTTTTGTGTCAATCAGCGTCAATTCATTTAAATCGAAGTTTATGCAAACCGAGGCTGTCCCCAACCTAAATATTGCCGACCTCGAACAGAAAGTAAAAAATATGTACCGTGAAGTGGCTCTTCGCCCCCACGAAAAGTATCATTTTGAAATGGGTAGAACTTTGGCAGAAAAACTTGGATACGATCCTAAGCAGTTAGATCAGATTCCACGGGAAGCCATTGAATCTTTCGCTGGAGTTGGATTCTTCTTTGATTACGCTTCTATTAAAGAAGGTGACAAAGTCTTAGACCTGGGTAGTGGCTCAGGGATGGATTCTTTTATCGCCACACTTAAGGTTGGCAAGACTGGCTCCGTTACCGGAGTTGATATGACCGATGAACAGTTGCAAAAGGCGGAACAATTAAGTATGCAATACGGCTTTACTAATGCAAGCTTTCAAAAAGGCTATATTGAAAGATTACCATTTGACGATAATAGCTTTGATGTAGTAATCAGCAATGGAGTTATCAATCTCTGTCCTGATAAAGCAAAGATTTTTAACGAGGTATTCCGGGTGTTGAAACCTGGTGGCCATATGGCAATAGCTGACATCGTTTCGGAAAAGAACCTGCCGGACAATGTTGTTTGTGATGCCACATTATGGGCTTCATGCATTGGTGGCGCGGCCCAGGAGGATGAATATGCAGATGCTATAAAAAATGCCGGGCTCGATATAATCGGTGTTATCAACAATGACAGGTATGCATTCATTTCTCTCTCGGCTCAGAGTGCTTCTAAAAAATATGGAGTCAAAAGTGTTTCACTCCTGGCAGAAAAGAAAATCCAGGCCCTTGTGCATCTGTTTGTTCCCGGTCTTGCATGCGCCAATCTTACTCCTGCTATAAAACATGCAATGAAAGATCTTCAACCGGGGCAGGTCCTGGAAGTGATCAGCGATGATTTTTCTTCGAGAGAAGGTGTGCCGGCCTGGTGCCGCCTGACAGGAAATAAATTATTGAGAGAGATTGACGAAACTGAGGATAAAACCATTTTTTATATTCAAAAGAAAAATTAAAAACTAAACGATATGTCAAAGCAAATTGTAATTCATTGCACCGCCGGAAAAGAAGACGCAGAAAAAGCCACTCTTCCGTTTATAGTAGGAAATGTTTCAGCTACTGCCGATCAGGATACCATTGTATTCTTAACTCTGGAAGGCGTAAGAATAGCCACTAACGGATATGCAGAGCAAATTCAAAAGGACGGTTTTGCTCCTCTGAAAGAAACACTTAATTCTTTTATTGCAAATGGTGGAAAATTGTGGGCGTGCGGCGCCTGTACGAAACCAAGAGGTATTACAGACGCGGACCTGATCGCAGGAGCAAAAATCGTTACAGCGGCAAACCTGGTTGAAGTGTTGGCAAATGGAGCTGTTTCCTGTACTGTTTAGTTTTAAATAATGGAGATAAATTACCTTTATGATTAGTTTCCCAATCACAGAATAAAAACAAATGATATGAAATCATTTTTTGCTTGTCTGATTTTTATTTTCGGAATGTTTGATCTGTTTGCGCAAACAGATCAGTCTATGATCGGCACGGCAGCACCTTCTTTTGAATTGCAATCGGTAGATGGGAAATCTTATTCATTAGATCAGCTCAAGGGGAAACTTATTGTTTTGCACTTCGCTACAACCTGGTGTCCGTTCTGTAATGCAGAAGCACCAAATCTGGAACAGCTTTACAAAGATTATCGTGATAAAAATGTACAGGTATTTATGATTGATGTGAAGGAAGATAAGGGCCTGGTTGAAAAAGCTTTTCAAAAATATGGTTTCAGCTTCCCGGTTTTGCTGGATGGAACAGGATCTGTCTCAACAAAATATGCACCCGCAGGTGTTCTGCCTGACCTCGCCAGGGATGAAGTGCCGTTGGCATCAAACCTGATCATTGATAAGGAGGGGAAGATCAGGTTCTATTCGTTGTTGAACACAACCAATTTTGATGCAAAGCTGGCAAAGCTGAAACAAAAACTGGACGAATTACTGGCTGGAAACTAATGGCATTGTATTTACTCATATTGTTATTATTCCCGGTTCAGACTCTTAAAACGGATGTCGTAACAGTACATGTTCGCGATGTGACTATAAAGACGGGAAAGATCGGGATTGTAACCATTCAGGTCGATGTGAAAGAGGGGTATCATATTCAGGCAAATCAGACTAAGGACGAGTTTTTAATTCCGACAACGATTGTAGTGGAGAATAGTAAAAACATAAAGGCAGGTAAGGCGGTATTTCCTGAATCGAAAAAATTCAGGCTGGAAGGCACTGATGACTTTATGGATGTTTTTGACAGTTCTTTTCAAATAAAGATTCCTGTGAGAACTACAGGCCAGGTGGAAAAAGGCAGTTACACTCTTCAGGCAGAACTCCGGTATCAGGCATGCGATGCCCGAACCTGTCTTTTCCCCAAAACGATTTCTTTTACAATTCATTATCAGATAAAATGAATAGGGCAATTTGTAATAATGTTTCTTTAGCAAGAGGATAAAAACTATCTTTCTATTAATTGTTGTGACAGAAAGGGATTTGAAAAAAGAAATACTCACGCAAGAAATACTGGCAAATATTTCAGCGCTCACCCGGTTTGCTTACAGCCTATGTCAACACCGGGAGGAAGCTGAAGAATTGGTGGGAGAAACGGTTCTAAAAGCGTTTGAGAAGAGGCATCAGCTTAAAGATGATGCGAAGATCAAGCAATGGCTGTTCAGAATATTAAATAATGTATTTATTAGCAATTATAGAAAAAATAAAAAGCAGAGGAAAATTGATTTACCTGCCAACATTGACGGCTCTTTTTCCCTTTTCGAACAAGTTGCCTCAAGCAATTATACAGATGAAGGAACCCCTGAAAAGAGTTTTATCAACAAGATCACAAAAGAGAAGATTCACCAGGCTATCAATGAACTTCCGGAGGAGTTCAGGATTACGCTGGTGCTTTGTGATGTTGATGAATTCTCCTATACTGAAATTGCCGCCATTACACAAGTGCCTATAGGAACGGTGAGGAGCCGGATTGCAAGGGCCAGAAATTTGTTGCAAAAGAAACTATGGACTTACGCTGAAGAACTTGGTATTACTGCTTCGTCAAAAGAGAAAGAACATGTTTGCACTTGCGGTGAGGAAGTACTAAAATCAACCAACATATTGACAATATGAAGAAGAAAAATAAACAAGTGGCATCTATTAATTGTGAACAGGCAATAGCCCGTTTCAATGATTATATGGACAATTACCTGAAAGGCAAAACAAGGGAAGAATTAATTAAGCATATTGCTGAATGTAAAGATTGCATGGAGCGCTTTGAATTTGAGCAATTGCTCAAGTCAAAGGTTCACCAGTTTGGACAAATGGATGATAATGCTGTGAAAGAAAAGATCGAAAAATTGATCGCTTCTCTTTAAGCCTTGCTGTAAAACGATATCCTTCCTTTCTTTTCTCAACGAAAATCATTGTACGGAAATACGTCTGTTATTCTAAAAACTAAATTTTATGGTTGAAGTTTCTTCTATAGATGCAAACACACTTCGTGAGTGGCTGGAATCGGGAAAAGATATTTCCATTGTTGACATCAGACCGATACAAGAAAGATCGGAATGGTTTATTCCTCAAAGTATTCATATCGATGCCTATAATAAGATTAAAGCAAAAGACAGGAATGCTTTAAAAGGTGTTCATCTTGATAAGAATATTCCTGTAGTTACAGTTTGCGCGGGTGGTAAAACAAGCCAGATAGCTGCGGAGTTCCTTAACGAGAATGGGTATGAAGCATATTCGCTCATTGGTGGTATGAACGGCTGGAGCCTTGCGTGGAATAAGGCAACTATCTCCTTTCCAAATCACCAAATCTTACAACTAAGAAGAACAGGCAAAGGTTGTTTGTCGTATATTCTTGTTTCAGATAATAATGCAATTATCATTGATGCATCGATACCTTCTGAAGTATATGAAGAAATATTAAAGGGAAACAACTGGCAATTGAAGGCTGTGATCGAAACCCATATTCATGCTGATCATCTTTCGAGATCAAAACAGTTGGCCAATGAATTAGCTGTTGACTTGATACTTCCAACTCCCAACAAAGCAACTTTTGAATACAAAGAGCTTCATGGCAACCAGATAATTCAACTTGGAAAAATATTCATAAAAGTTATTTCAACTCCAGGACATACGCTGGAAAGCGTTTGTTTTCTTGTTAATAATGAAGTCTTATTTAGTGGAGATACAATTTTTACAAATGGAGTTGGCAGGCCTGATCTAAAGGCAAATGAAGAAGAAACTGCAAAACGAGCAGGGCTTCTTTATGATAGTTTGCAAAGGCTAATGGAACTGGATGATAACATTATCGTACTTCCTGCTCATACTAACACACCCGTCGATTTTGATGGAAAACCTATTAGAGCTACGATATCAGAAATAAAAAAGAATGTTTCGATTCTACATTTATCCAAAGGTGATTTCGTAAAAACTATCCTGGACAAACTGCCTCCAACTCCTCCAAATCATTTGGCTATTATTGAGAGAAATTTATCTGGAAATCTTTCTGATGTAAATCCGATTGATCTGGAGGCTGGCGCAAACCGGTGTGCAGTATCTTAAGTTGAAAATGAAAATTATGAATATTGCCTCGCCTTCATCCCGACCTTTTGATTTTTCCGGTTCTGTCCCGAATCACTATGAACAATTCCTGGGACCTATGTTTTTTGAGCCATACGCCATTGAAGTATCAAATCGCATTGATCCGTCTTCAGTTGACATAGCTTTAGAACTCGCATCCGGGACAGGCCGTGTGACCCTTCATTTACGTGAAGTTCTTCCTCCGCAGTCAAAACTAATAGCCTCCGATATTAGTCCCGATATGTTATCTATTGCAAAAGAAAAATTAAGGTCCGCAAATATCGAATGGCAAATAATAGATGCACAGGAGTTACCTTTTGATGACAACAGTATTGACCTTGTGATTTGTTGTTTCGGCTACATGTTTGTTCCGGATAAATCAAAAGCATTTGCAGAAGCATATCGTGTCTTAAAACAGGGACGAATGTTATTATTTACTACCTGGGATAAACTGGAATTGATTGGTGCTTCTCATGTTTACAGAAATATTGCAAAAAAATATTTGACAGAACCATTGCCAGAATCCTACAATCTTCCTTTTTCCATGAATGATGAAACTTTTATCAGGGATTTCTTAAAAGAAGCAGGGTTTTCAAAAATTAAGATTGAGAAAGTAGGCAAAGTTTCTATTAGTAGTTCGGCGAAGGAAGCTACTGAAGGCCTTGCACAGGGAGGGTCTATCTACAATGAAATAATGAGTCGAAATCCTGCCTGGATCGAAGAAATAAAGACGTCGGTGGAAAAAGAACTTTCAAAGAAATTTGGTGAGGCACCTATGGTTGCGCCAATGAGTGCTGTTATCAGCCAGGCATGGAAATAATTTGATAATCGATTACATGAAGAAAAAAAATATCAGGTTAGGTCTAAAGGAAAACTGGAAACAATTCACTTTGCTTGTTGTTATCAATGCTTTTGTTGGTGGCATGGTAGGCATGGAGCGATCTATTTTACCAAAAATTGCTGATGCCGAATTTCATATTGCGGCCAAGACAGCTATTCTTTCTTTCATCATTGTGTTTGGAATTGTAAAAGCGATTACCAATTATTTTACCGGAACATTGGCAAATAAGTTGGGAAGAAAAAATCTATTGGTAATTGGATGGTTAATTGGTATTCCGGTTCCTTTTATTTTGATGTATGCACCAGATTGGAATTGGATTGTGGCTGCAAACATTTTACTGGGCATGAACCAGGGCTTAACATGGTCAAGTACCGTTATGATGAAGATTGACCTGGTTGGAGAAAGACAGCGAGGATTTGCAATGGGTTTAAATGAATTTGCAGGTTATATTGCTGTGGCGGCGATGGCTTTTTTTACAGGGTGGATTGCCGGACAATATGGTTTACGTCCTTATCCTTTCTATATTGGCGTATTTATAGCTGTGATTGGATTTTTAAGTAGTTTATTTTTCGTAAGAGATACGATACTGCATGTTGAACAGGAAGCAGTGTTTTCAAATATTTCACAACTAAAAAATATCTTTTGGGAAACAACCTGGAAAAATAAAAATCTTGGTTCAGTAACTCAGGCGGGATTAGTGAATAATCTTAATGATGGAATGGTTTGGGGTATCTTTCCGATTCTGCTTGCGTCCAGAGGATTCACAATTGGACAGATCGGTATTGTTGTAGCTATTTACCCTGCTGTGTGGGGTTTTGGCCAGGTTCTTACAGGAAAGATGGCAGACCGTTTTTGCAAAAAGAATATGCTTTTTTGGGGAATGATTTTACAATCTGTCGCCTTAGTTGCATTTATACTTGCAACTACATTTATGCAGTTTATATTTCTTTCCATTTTACTCGGCTGGGGAACCGCCCTGGTTTATCCGACTTTTCTTGCCGCCATTGCGGAAAGCACACACCCGCAGGATAGGGCAGGAAGTCTTGGCGTTTTCAGGTTCTGGAGAGATTTGGGATATGCAATTGGAGCAATCATCACAGGTATAATTGCTGATGCAATAGGAATGCATGCTTCTATACTTGTTATTGGCATCCTTACTTTTATTTCAGGCTTGATAATTTATTACCGTATGAAATGTGTTAAGGGAAACTTTATCAAAATCAAATATTGGTTGACAAATAAATTAATGAGGCAAAAAGCAATTCATAGTTACAGACAAAAAGTGCTTATCTTCTAAATAACAAAACCAACGAAGTGACGGACTCCAGAAAACCTTATGCTGGCAAGTTTTTGTGATTCTTTGTTTACAGAAGTTACCATGCTGAGGAAAAGAGCCCTTATATTTATGTTGAAATTATTTAAAATGAATCTTTCAAAAATCGTAATATCCGGTTGTTTCTTAATTTTTATCGGTCAAAAAGCATCAGGCCAAAATCCCGTTAAGTGGACAACTGATCAATTGATTGAGCCATCAGCATTGTCAGCCATGATAAAATCCGATAAAGAGATCCCCGTGATTTTCAGCATAGGGCCAGGAGCAGTAGTTCCGCATTCTAAGGACATTGGCATGATCAATGAATCAGAGAATATGAAAAAGTTCAAAGAACAATTATCAAATCTTCCCAAAGACACTCAAATAGTAATTTATTGCGGTTGTTGTCCCTATGATGTTTGTAAAATTGAAAGAGTAACGACTGTGATTGTTAAAAGAAAACGTTTCATGATTATTCCTGATTTACGTAATACACCTTAGATAAGCGGCGGCATAGATTGCCGTACAATGTTTTGTCCTTAGACAGTCTTTTATTCATTTTCAAAGTTAGATATTCAATGCCTTTTGCATATGCCATGCGATTTTAAATCGTTCCTGCATCAATTACATACCTGTAACGAGCTTCTTTGTTGAGCACTTTTATCCATGCTTCATTGATTTCTGCTGCTTTTATTATTTCGATTTGAGGATAGATTTTATTTTCAGTACAGTAATTTATCACTTCCTGTGTTTGCGGAATTCCACCAATCAATGAAGTTCGATAGTTTACCCTATTTCGGTTCATTATAAAATTATTGATGGTTACTTCTCCTTTAGCAGGCATACCCACTTGTGTATAAGTGCCATAGGGTTTAACCAACGATGCATAAGAAGCAACATCATAATTAACAGGTATGGTGGAGATCATATAATCCAAAGTCTTGTAGTAAGTCATTAATTTATCAATTGTGTCTACTACAATTACTTCTTTTGCTCCAAAATCAAGAATGTCTTTCGCTTTATTTGGAGAAGTTGTAAAAGCATATACTTCTGCACCTTTCGCATTTGCTAACTTAATGGCCATATGCCCCAGACCACCAATACCAGCAACACCAACCTTGTCACCTTTTTTAATAGAAGCTTTTACAAGAGGCGAATACGTTGTTATACCTGCACAAAGCAATGGGGCTGCATCTTGTAGTCTTATTGTTTTGGGTATCTTAATTGCAAAACTTTCCTTTACAACAATGTTATTAGCGTAACCACCCTGTGTAATTCCTGTTGGCGAAGTTTTATCGGGATAACCATAAGTGAAAAGTGTTGCATTGTTATCGCAATGCTGTTCCTCTCCATGTTTACAACTTTCACAAGTGCCACAACTATCTACCATGCAGCCAACACCTGCATGGTCGCCAACTTTAAATTTTGTAACATTTTTACTACTCCTGTAACAACTCCGGCAATTTCGTGACCTGGTACTTGTGGATATTGCTGCTCTCCCCAATCACCTTTCATCTGGTGAATGTCCGAATGGCAAATGCCGCAAAACTTTATGTCGATAAGAATATCGTTTTCTCCGACAGCTCTGCGTTCAAACGACCATGGACTTATCTTGCCTGAATTATCCCTGGCGGCATAACCTTTCGATAAAATATTTTTATCCATTGTATTTATTTTTTTATTTTCTGTAAAAAGCTGTGATGTTCCTGCAAGCATAATTCCTGTACTCAACATAGCAGACTGCTGAATGAATTTTCTTCTTGAATTATCCATTTGTTGACTATCATTATTTTTTTCCATAATCCTCTTTTTAATTTTTATTTACCGCTACGGTATTCTTCATCTGTAACTTTTTTTAACCAGGTTACCACACCTTTTTCGATGTTTGGGTTAATAACAATTTGAACAAATTCTTTATCAGGAGTTGCTCCGTGCCAGTGTTCAACACCGGGTTGAATGGTAACTACATCTCCCTTATGAAGACTTTGTATTGGCTTTCCTTTCTCTTTCAGGTAGCCGGTTCCTTCTGTAATTACAAGGACTTGCTTGTCGGGATGAAAATGCCAGTTGCTTCTTGCACCACTTTCAAAAGTTACTTTGGCTACTGACCAATGTGCAAGTGTGTCGGTTGCCAAAGGATACACCCATACGTTTCCGGTGAAGTAGATGCTTGGTGCTTTATCACCTTTTGGAAGGGTTGAAGCCTGACTTACGAACATGTCGCTTTTAATTTGTGCAGTAGCGTTTAAACTAAACAGCGTTACAAAAGCGAATGATGCCACTATTAATGTTTGGATCTTAATCTTTTTCATGCGACAATTATTTAAGCTTTAAAAGAAGTCTCAGCTATGTTCTTTTCTTTAACGTACTGTGTAGCCACCATCGACAGCAATAGCCTGACCTATGATTAAACTTGCAGCAGGACTGCAAAGCCAGAGAGCAACGGCTGCAATTTCTTCAGGACGACCTAACCGCCCGATGGGCACTTCTTTGATTAATTCTTTCATTGCTTCCGGCTCCCTCTCCATCATCTGCTCAACCATCGGTGTTGCTATAATGCCGGGACATACTGCGTTAATGCGGATGCCTCTTGCAGCATATTCAAGAGCAGCGCTTTTCGTCAACCCAATTACGCCATGCTTAGAGGCATGATATACTCCCCTGTCAGCTATGCCTATTAGTCCGCCAATGGAAGAACAATTGACGATAGCCCCGCTTCCTTGTCTGCGCATCTGGCGCAATTCGTATTTCATACAGTTCCATACACCACGTAGATTAATTGCCATTACCTTATCATATTCTTCGCTGCTTGCATCGGCAGTTTCTGCGACAGGGCTATTTATACCGGCATTGTTGTATGCAACATCCAAACGCCCAAATTTGGATACGATCTGATCAATCATTGCTGCTACATCTTTTTCATCAGCAACATCGCAACGGATGGAAACTGCCTTATATCCCTTAGCGGTTAATTTCTCCGCTTGTTCCACCGGTTCATTTATGTCTGCCAATACTACGATTGCGCCTGCCCCGGCAAATGCTTCTGCTGTTGATAACCCGATACCGCCTGCTGCTCCTGTTACAATTACAACTTGATCTTTCATGGTTTTCATTATTATTTTAAATAGTGTATGTTATTGTGTATTCTGAACAATAACTTCAATCTTCACATTTACAGTCCCGGAAACTTTAAAAGCTTCCATACCGGAATCTATTTTTCCTAATAGTATCAAGCCGTTTGAATAACCGAAGTCTTTATAGAACAATGCCAGGTTACCCCAAGGTGCATATAGCGTAATGTCGCCAACTAAAGGCCTATAACTTGCCGGGGCATCCTTTACAGATAATTTTTCAGGTAAGTCGCTGATTTTTTCCGTGCTGTTAAAATCTTTTAGTGTCAATGTGAGTGGCAGCAGAGATATAAAATCTCCGGTTGTTGGATTGTCATACATGGTGGCGGTAAGTACCGTTTCTCCAACTGTTATTTTCAGTTTCATGCTATCTGTATTTAAAGTATCATTTGAATTTTCAATGTGGGGTACTTCCACAGAAATACATTTATCAAGATCGCAAGCGATAAGATCGCTGCTTGTACAAATCAGGAATAAGAGGTATAACATTCTCATATTATCTACTATTAATATTATATAGACTTGACCACTTTTGCCGGAACTCCACCAACAACAGTATTTGGCGGAACATCAGAAGTTACAATGGCACCTGCTGCAACTACCGAGTTTTCACCGATGGTCACGCCGGGCAATATGGTAGCTGCGGCACCAATCCATGCATTGCGTTTAACCACAATTGGTTTTGAAACAAGTGTTTTCCTGTTGGCAGGATCCAACGGATGATTTTCTGTTATTAGATTGACCTTAGGTCCAATCAATACATCATCTTCTATCGTAATCCCACCCGTGTCGAGAAATGAACAAGCATGGTTGATAAATACCCCTTTGCCTATTTTAATGAACCGACCAAAATTGGTGTAAAACGGAGCAAAGACAGTGGTGGTCTTATCTACTTCAATACCGGTGAGTTCACTCAACCGTTTTCTTATCTGGTCAATGTCTGTCGAAGAGTTGAGTTGGGCGGAAAATCTTATAGTGCGGTTAACAACTTCTTGCACTTTTGGATACTCAGGGTCATCCAAATGTATTGGCTGTCCGGCTTTCATTCTATCGAAAATGTCTCTCTTGATCTGATTGGAGATACTTTGTTTTTCCGACTTGTCCATTGCCTCTGAATTTGATAACACAAGCAAAGGTATTTCACTAATTAGCCCTGCTGGTAATGATTTTCAAACCAATGATTAAGAATTTCAAACCGCTTGTGCCAGTAAAGATTTAGGATTAGTGCCGATCCGTTTTTTTAAGAAGTTGTTGCATAGTTGCCTAATCATAAAATGATTGGGCTGTTGCCATCTTTTGTTATACTATAGCATTTTTTATTTGAATAATTTTTGAGCAAATTCAGTTAAGTACACACGCCAGTTAGTCCAGGTATGTCCGCCTTCAGTTTCCAAATACTCGTATTTCGTGCCCATGCTATCTAATTTTGCTCTGTAATCTTTTACAGCGTTATATAGAATACCAAAATCATTTTTACCAACTGCAATCCAGTACAGTTTGTAGCCATTGTCCATTTGCTTCTTCAGATTCTCTTCTAAGTTTTGATACGCCGGAGCTGAAGGATATTGTTCCGGTTTATTGTTGAGGGCAGGTGAGAAGAGACCCATGTAGTCAAATGTGTTTGGATAGTATCTTGAAATGTAACTCGTATGGTAACCACCCATTGATAAACCTGCAATAGCACGGTTTTCTTTTGTTGCTTTTACACGATAATTACTTTCAACGAATTTCAATATGTCTAAGAAAGTTTCCTCAAATTTACCATCCATTGTATGGGGAAGCATAAATGTTGGTTTTACATAACCTTCACTTGACTCACCGGGAGCTGCTTCCTGAATTACATTGCCATTTGCCATTACCACGATCATGGGTACAGCCTTCCCTTGTGCAATCAGGTTATCTAAAATTTGTGATGCTCTGCCTAAACCCATCCAGGCATCTTCATCACCACCAATACCATGAAGCAAGTACAAAACGGGATATTTTTCATTGCTGCTTTCATAGTCCGGAGGCGTATAGATAGTAACACGACGAATCATTCCATTACCGGGAGAGTTATACCAACGATGGCTGACAGTTCCGTGAGGCACTTTATTAACTTTATAATAATCTCCTTTCCCGCCACCAATAATAAAGACATTTGAAACGGAAGCGACGTCACGTACCACAAATGTATTATTAGGATCATTGCATCTCACTCCATCTACTGTAAATGAATAGGTATACAAGTCTGATGGTAAAACACCTGTGGTATAGGACCACAGACCACTATCGCTTTTAACCATTGCTTCTGAACCATGCACAAAACCCTGCGATGGCATCCATTCACCCAAAATCGTCACTTCTTTGGCGCTCGGAGCTGACGATTTAAAGGTTACCGTATTATCATTGTGTATCTCCGGTGAAATAATCTGCGAACCACCAAATAGTGTTTGTTGTGCATCTGTTGAACCTGCTATAACTGCCATAAGTAAGGTCAGAAAAAAATATTTTCTCATATTTAAGTAAGTATTAAAAATCATTAAGAGAAAGATCGTTCTTTTGGTAACTAATAACTCTAATTTCACTTAACCAAAGTTTTGTTGGTTGATTTCAAAAATACATGATCAAAGACACCAACGGTTAAGATTATCAAACCAATCATTAAGAATTTCAAACCTCTTGTGCCCGTAAAGACTTAGGATTAGTGTGGGTCATTCTTTTAAAGAAGTTGTTAAAGTAGGTGGGATATTCAAAGCCAAGTGCATAAGCAACATCCGCTATGTTCCAATCGGTGTGCTGCAATAGTGCTTTTGCTTCGCTGATAATTCTTTCAGCAATATGTGCAGTGGTGGGTTTGCCGGTAACTTCCTTTACAGAACGATTTAAATAGTTTACGTGAACAGAAAGACTTTTTGCAAAATCCTGTGCGGTTTTTAGTTGTAAAGGATGGTCAATGCTTTCAATAGGAAATTGTCTTTCCAAAAGTTCAAGAAAAACATTGGTAATTCGGGAAGCCGCATTTTTGTTATTGTAATAATTTTCTAAAGGCTGCATTTTTAATGCTTCATGAATAATCAAACCGATATAATTTCTTATCAGCTCATCTTTGAAAGTGTAAACTGTCTCTTGTTCTGCAATCATCTTCTGAAAGATAGTAGAAATAAACTCCCTTTGCTCATTGTTTAACTCTAAAATGGGTGTACCGCCCAGCTTAAATAATGGGGATTGCTGAAGGCTTTCAGTGCGATCGCCAAACTTTAGAAAATCTTCTGTGAAAAGACAGGCGTAGCCAGTATAAGTTGATGAAACGATTTCCCAGGAATAAGGGATATAAGGGTTACCAAAGAATAAAACCGGTCCATCAGTTTCAAAACTTCTATCAGCATAATGAATGATGTTCTTGCCGGTATTCAAGCAAATCTTGTAAAAATCTTTTCGATTGTAACTACGAACAACACTTTGTGTGCTATCTATTTCATAAACTTTAAACCCCTTTAGTTTTAATTCAGAATTGAAATCTGAAGTAAGAGAGCCTGCATGATTATTCATAGTGCAAAGTTAAGAAAATCAAATCGTGTGGGTTTATTAAAAGTATTGAGCAAAGAAGCCCGATACCGGTTTGTGATTGATGCAGCTACGATATAAAGTAAATTCGTTGCTACATCAAAACTTTATAACAATGACTATGGAGAAAATAGCAAAACAATTTCGTCTTCAGTTATTGCTAATTGTTTTCAGTATGCTAACATTTTCTTACAGCAATAATGCTCTTGCACAGAGTAAAGGTCCGTATATCAGGGTCGCTAATATCGTAATAGATAC
>VBAQ01000189.1 GCA_005883765.1 Bacteroidota bacterium | reverse complement strand
TTTCTTAACTATACAAAACAACAGGGAATGGCAATGAACAAACCACGAGTGATCTGCCACATGATGTCGACAGTAGATGGCAAAATCATCGTCGAAAATTGGGGAGCGAACAAGAAAATAAGCACATTTTCGAGTATCTACGAAAAGTGTCACGAGTCATTCAAAAGCCAGGCATGGATGGTTGGTAGAGTGACAATGGAAAAAGATTTCACTGAAGGCAAGAGGCCGCAGCTCACAAAAACTAAACAAACTGTTGCGGGAAACGTTTTCATCGGTGACACAAATGCATCGTCTTTTGCTATTGCTGTGGACCCGAAAGGAAAACTTGGTTGGGAGAGCAATCAAATCGATGGCGACCACATTATCGAATTGCTTACCACACAGGCAAGCAAGAAATACTTGCATTACCTGCGACAAAAAAGCATCTCATACATCATTGCAGGTAAAAAACAATTGAATTTTAAATCCGCATTGAAACAATTATCGAATTCATTCCCGATAAAAACTATCATGCTAGAAGGCGGAGGCCATCTCAATGGCTCGTTACTTAACGAGGGACTGATCGATGAGCTTAGCCTATTAGTAATTCCAATTGCGGACGGTACACCAAAAACGCCAACAACATTTGAGATTGGTGAAGAGTTCCCGAAAAGAGGCGCTACACAACTGCATCTCACTGAAGTAAAGCAGTTGCAGGCAGATGTGCTGTGGTTTAAGTACCGCACGAAAAAGTGACTGGCTTGTTAGGAAACGATTTGAGCATTTTTAAAGAATTGCACGATTTTTTCTTCGTTCAATATATGTTTACCCATTTTTTCACATCTCATGACTGACGATACAAGAAAAAAGAATTTTTATCTCATTCTTATCCTCGGTTTCCTTACAGCTATCGGGCCATTCTCCATTGACATGTACCTGCCTGCATTTCCGAGCATCGCAAGAGGCCTGCACACCACCGTAGCACGTGTGACACTGTCACTATCCAGTTTTTTCATTGGCATTTCGGCCGGGCAACTACTGTACGGCCCGCTGCTGGAAC
This sequence comes from Bacteroidota bacterium, assembly GCA_005883765.1. Classification (GTDB taxonomy): domain Bacteria; phylum Bacteroidota; class Bacteroidia; order Chitinophagales; family Chitinophagaceae; genus VBAU01. The sequence goes on along the minus strand of VBAQ01000189.1, from coordinate 12,672 downwards.
GCTTTGGCAGAAAGAAACCTTTGTACGCCGGGCTCTGTATCTACCTGGTAGCATCGATCGGTTGTGCTATGGCTGCGTCCGTGAATGCATTGATCGTGCTCAGGCTCCTGCAGGCACTAGGCGGTTGCGTCGGCCTGGTGGCCTCCCGGGCAATGGTGCGTGACCTCTTTGATGTAAAAGAAAATGCAAAAATATTTTCCATGCTCATGCTCGTGGTTGCCGTTTCACCGATCATTGCGCCTACATTGGGCGGGTATATTACAGCCATGCTGGGCTGGCGATATGTATTTGCCATGCTCATCGTCGTTGATCTCATCATCCTCATGGGCACATATTTTTTATTACCGGAAAGCAAAAAGCCTGATCCCAATTTTTCACTGAGGCCCGGGCCTATCATTAAAAATTTTAGCGGCGTTATCACCCACCCGCAATTTTATACTTATGCATTAACGGCCGCCATCTCTGCTGCGGGGCTATATGCCTACATCGGCGGATCGCCGCATGTGTTCATGGAAATATTCCGGGTGAACGAGCGGCAATATGGATGGATATTTGCGCTGATTGCTATGGGTCTCATCGGTGCCAGCCAGGTCAACAGCGTGTTATTGAAAAACTATAACAGCGAACAAATAATTAAAGTAGCATTGTGCTGTCAAAGCGTTATCGGCGTCACCATGGCCTCCATTACTTTTTTAGGCTGGAACGATTTATTCGTCACGATTTTTCTCATCTTTATTTTTCTATGCACACAGGGTTTTGTCTTTCCCAATGCATCAGCACTTTCCCTGGCATCATTCGGGCACAATGCAGGCAGCGCGTCGGCGCTGATGGGTGCTATCCAAATGACCATCGGCGCAGGCACATCGGCGCTGGTTAGCGTTTTGCAAAACCATACCGCAATGCCAATGACAGGGGTAATGGCCTGTTGCGCCATTACAGCATTTTCCGTTTTCTCCTTGGGAAGAAAAATTATCGTCGAGCGCGCCAGTGAAGAAGCAATAGGAGAAGAAGATGTCGAAATGATAAGTACGTTGTGAGTTGGGAGCTACGCGCTGTGAGCTGCAGCTGTGCGGGACATAATTGTACGTAAAATTTTCCTATGAGAACCGTCGGTTCCAAACAAATCAGACCTATAATCTTTGTTTCAGATAGCCTCCAAAAATTTACTGTGCTTCGGGCAAATTTTGCACCCTCCCAGACAGATTCTTTTAAAAAACCAATTTGTGTTTTATGGAATTCCATCCCCAATTTCATACACTCAAAGGAAGTATCGTGTAACCACTTTCGCAAACTAGTATGAAATTCATTTTGTGAAACGAGATTCAATTTGACCAGGATACCTTTGTGTAATAAAACAGTATAACAATGAGTGCTTCAAGAAAACAAGGTGCGAAACTTAGCAATCAAACTAAGGAAACCCTTACTAAAGAATTATCAAAAGAAGAAATACGGAGAATTGCCGACGCAGATGATCTTCATATAGCGCCGTTTCGTGAAGATGGTGTCATTTATGGTACACTTACATGGATTTGGTCTGTAGCCGTGGATGATGTGCTTTATGTGCGGGCATACCACGGAAAAAAGTCACGCTGGTACCAGGCTGCTATTCAACAAAAGGCTGGAAAGATTCGGGCTGCCGGCATGGCAAAGCAAGTACGTTTTCAACCTGTAGATGGTGAGATTAATAACCGCATTGATGATGCCTACCGGAAGAAATACCATGGAAGTCCTTTCTTAAATTCTATGATTAGCGCAAAGGTTCGCAGCGCAACTATTAAAATCTTACCAGGGATTTAACCAGAAGGTTGATCATGGCCTGGCGCCAATGTGATCCATTTACAGAAGAGACGAAAAAATACAAAATTAATGCAAATGTATCCCACTATAGATACTTACTACTTCAACAATCAACAACTAGTTCCGAAGAATCACTCGTCGGGTCTCCTCCCCTTTAGAACACAAAATGTTTGAATTTCTTAATCAGTGGTTTGATAATTGTTACCCCAGGGATACTATGTAAGATACCTTTGCTGGAAATATTAACTACTTCAACTCGTCTTAAAGTATGAACACTAACATCGAAGGAAAAGTAATCGTCATCACCGGGGCAAGCAGCGGACTCGGCGAGGCAGCCGCAAGATATCTCACTTCAAAAAGTGCAATCGTTGCATTGGGTGCACGCCGTGTTGATCGTATCCAGTCATTGGCAAACGAGTTAAATGGTAAGGGCGGCAAGGCACTTGCTATCGCTACAGACGTCACAAAATATGACCAGGTCAAGGCACTAGTTGATGCCGCGGTCCAAACTTACGGACGCATTGATGTCATCATTAACAATGCCGGGTTGATGCCTCAATCACCACTTGAGCGTCTCAAGATCGATGAATGGAATCAGATGATCGACGTGAACATCAAGGGAGTGCTTTACGGTATTGCTGCAGCATTGCCTTATATGAAGCAGCAGAAGTCTGGACATATCATCAATGTATCTTCCGTGGCTGGTCACAAGGTTCGCGCCAATGGCGCGGTGTATTCTGCCACCAAGCATGCAGTCAGAGTTATTTCTGAAGGAGTACGACAAGAAGTAAAACCGTACAACATTCGCACAACTATCATCTCTCCGGGTGCAGTAGATACCGAATTGCCAAACACCATCAGCGAAACTGATATTGCAGAGAGCATGCAGAAATTTTATAAGGACTATGCCATTCCTGCGGACTCTTTCGCACGAATAGTTGCCTTCGCCATCAGTCAACCGGAGGAAGTAGACATCAACGAGATCTTGTACAGACCTACAAAACAGGAGTTCTAAGATTTAATATACATTCATCTATAAATTTAAAAGGTGTTAGCTATGGAAATTATAAGAGTCGGTTCACAACCTTCGGGCAAGGGACCAGAAGATTGGTTCACGGGTGCAGTTCGTATAGATCCATTATTTACGGCAAATGAATCGAGACGTGGAGCGGCGTCGAGTGTTACATTTGAACCCGGTGCAAGAACAGCATGGCATACACATCCATTAGGTCAAACGCTGATTGTTACGGCAGGCTGCGGTTGGATACAACGTGACGGCGGTCCTGTTGAAGAAATTCATCCCGGTGATGTTATCTGGTTTTCCCCGGGAGAAAAACATTGGCATGGTGCTACATCAACAACTGCCCTGACGCATATTGCTATCCAGGAAAACCTTAATGGCAAAGTGGTTGAATGGATGGAAAAAGTTTCGGATCAAGATTATCACAGTCTGAAATAAAATACAGGCGCAAATGAAGAAATTGTTTTTTTTCTGCTTTGTTTCAGTACTCGTTGTTTCCTTTACCAAAAGAGAACTGACCTGGGTGGCCATTGGTGATTCCATTACCTACCTGAACGACCATCAAAACGAGACCGGCAACCGCATCTCGAAAGGATATATGACAAGAGTGACAGAAAAGCTATCGTATATTCATTTTATCAACCAGGGACACAACGGATGGACATCCGGCGGCATTGCTGATCAAATTGAAAAGTTGGGTTTGGTTAAAGCTGACGTTTATTCTGTCTTTCTTGGAACAAATGATTGGTGGCAAGGCAGGCCCTTGGGTGCGTTTGCAGACTACCAAAACAACGCTGGCAATGGCACAGTGTACGGTTCTTTTCGCATCATCATCAACAAACTTCGCAGCCTCAATCCGGCAGCGCGAATCATTCTTGTAACTCCCATGCAACGTACCGATTTTGTTTATATCAACGGAGCGAAGAACAATGCTTACGGTTGTTACAAAGAAAAGAAAGGACAGACCTTAGAACAATTTGCCAATGCCGTCGATAGCATAGCTCACAGTGAAGGGTTTGACGTAGTGGATCTGTATCACAAAAAGGGGATGGACATAAGACACCTCGTAAAATTTAAACGCTTAAAAGATCCAACAACCGGTGCGTACAAAAATTATCGCTACCCCGACTATGTTGATATCCCCTTCGATCCCGACAAGGATGAATACCCATATCCCGTCGAAGCAATCGATATTACATACGACGGCCTTCATCCCTCAGACAAAGGATACAAGATCATTAGCGAAATGCTGGTCAAATACATGAAGAAGTATTGACTGCAATTCGATTATTGTATCATTTGATTGGTCGCGCCGTACTCGTGATTATCCCGGCAGTTTTCCAAAATGACAATAACATTCTAAAGCGATTTCAACTGCAAAAACTTTCCAAGGACACTATATCGTTTATTTAACTGAAAACGCAAATTATTATTTGAGAGCAGTATGATGCTTGCATTATCCCTGGAGTTATTGAGATTGAAAAAAACCTCTTTTGCCAATTGTTTTCGAAGCGCGGGTGACGGTTGCGTTTTTAATGGAAACTCTGCAATAAATCCCAAAATTTCCACAGTCTGGCCTAATAATACATTTCCAGGTGTCAACAATAATTCTTTAAAACGTTTCAATGATGTGTCTTTTGTCGTGTTGAGCAGTTCAACCAGCCTGTCGGGCATTAGGGCAATTGTGTACAGAGTGCTTATTCTTATTTTCATTTGTCCTGTATCAATCGCCGGGATTAAAGTTTTATACTCCGGAGAAGCATTAAGACCACTGACCAACTCATCGTAAAAACTTGCTCTCAAATTCCCGGCGAGAGCTATGGTGTCGTAGCAATTGAATGCGTTCTTTATAGAAAGCAGCTTAAACACATTACCGAAGTTGTTGGATGTGTCCAGGATGATTATTCCTTTATTGACATCTATTGCATGCTGGTTATTGATGCTTCCAATGTAGACCTTGTCTTGAAGCTGCAAATAAAACGCATCGGAAAATAATTGTTCATTGGTACATTGCTGGTAATAGTTTGTCCATTCCGTAAGAGCTGTTCTATAATCATCGTTCGGCGAATAAATGTCGCTTCTTACGGACTCGAATTTTAGCGTGGGTTGCTTGGCACCATGGCAAGCGGGAAGGATGCTGCAAAGAAAACAGCAGGTAAGAAGTTTAAGCTTTATAGAAACACGAGGGAGCATCTGTGACCGTTACAATGATAAATTTAACGCTTTAGCCAGCTCTGCACAAACGCTCAGTCGTTGGCACCGACTCTAAGTCTTTTGGTTGATTTCTTGTTAGATTTTTTCGCATTTCCCAATGCAATTGTCACGACTGAGCCGAGAAACCCGTTTTACTTAATGCGCTCACCCTTTACATCAAACATACCAAGTGCACTTCCGGTGACGTGATCTTCGTCTTTCCTGGTGAGCACAACACTAACATCATTTCCGAGCGCATTATAATAAAGTGTTACTTCATTATCTTTCACTTCCACTTTTGAACATTTGGCTATCTCCTTGCCTGTGGAATCCTGAACTATTCCTGTGAGAATGTTGTCGTTTTTCTCGAGCACATAAACTCTTCGCAAGTCGCCGTATGGCGTGCCCGTTATAAGTACGTTCCATTTGCCTGCAAAAAAATCCACGCCCGTTTTAGATTGTGCATGCATTGTAAATGACAAAATGAGGAAGAATAACGCGGCAGAAAGAGAGATTAACTTTTTCATGAACGAGTAGTTTTTGATTGTTATGTTGCTTGGTATGTTGACAAAGCTAACATTACTTGAACTTATTCTCATCTAAGCGGAAAAAACGAACGGCGTTATTAAAAAGAATATCCCGCTTTTGCTCAAATGATAAATAATTTGCGTTTTCAATGACGCCAATGGAAGTTTCTATCAGTTTCGGCCACACGAGTAGATCGGTGCCGTACATGATTCGCTTTTCAAATCCCGCCTGCACGAGTCGCCTGATGTAATCATTGACCTCTTCGAGAGGATAGCTCCAGATAAAACCAGCGATATCAACATACACATATGCATTCGCGCCCATCAATGCGATCATTTCATCGATCATGGGATAACCCGCATGCATCACCCACACTTTTAATTTTGGATGACGTGCCAGGAGATCTTCGAGCAAAAACGGATTGCCTAATGAAGCCCGATATTTTGGCGAGGTGATATTCGCCATGCCATTTCCTCCTGTGCCCATGTGAATGCCGACGGGAATATTCAATTGTTCAGCCACCGCAAAATATTTATCAAGCATTGTGTCGCTCGGCGACAGGCCCTGGTATTGCGGAGCTACTTCACCCATCACTTTATAAAAGCCTGAAGAAAGCGAATCTTTAAAAGCCCGCACAGTCATTTCCTTGCCTGAACTCACTCCAATACCGGGAATGACTCTGCCAGGGGCAGCCTTTTGCCATTTGCGCAAAATATCCGGATCACCGTATGCAATGATGGTCATGTTCAACCGTTTCATTGTTCCCACCACCTCATCTTGCATCTGTTGATCAGTTTTTGCCGCTTTGAGCGGCTCAGCACAATCCGTATTGAGAAAAGACGGAGCAGGCTGATTGGGATCGCCACCCGCCATGTTTTTTAAAAACCAGGGACACATATCCATTGAAAAATTTGGATTCACCTTCATAGCATGAACATGCACATCAATGATGGGAAGATGTTTTTTGATTGTGTCCTGCGAAAAAGCATGGACACCTGCGAGAAGGAGACTGAACAAACACTTTACTTTCTGAAATACCCATGTCCTGAACATGTTATGTAGATTCTATAGTTACCAAATACTTCACACTATCTGGGACGCAAAGGGCGCGACGATACAGAAGTCCAATAGACTAATAGTCAGAAAAATTTTATGGAACATTGACCCCATTAGTTTTAAGAATATTGTAGAAGAACAGAACATGAAAAGGCAATGAGTTTTGCCAATAATCCCATGAATGTCCGCCGGGATGTTCGGTGTAATCATGCGGCGTGTGATTATATACCAACCTGTGATGCAACTCACGGTTTGCTTCTATCAAAAAATCATCGACTCCACAATCAATAATGAGTTTGACATTATTTGTTTTCATTTTGTCGGTCATGCTTACCACGGAATAAGATTCATACAGCACCATATTTGTCGTGTCGCCAATAAGCGTTTGAAAGCCTTGCTTGACACGCGTGAGAAAATCCGGAGAGATCTTCCAGTTTGACCAATTGAGATCCAATGCCCCGCTCATGCTGCCTGCCGCACAAAAAAGATCGGGATGGCGCGTGGAAAGGTATAGGGAACCATGACCTCCCATCGAAAGTCCTGTGACCACCCTACCCTTGCGGTCCTTAACGGTACGGTATGTTTTATCGATCTTTCCAATTACCTCATCAATGATATAAGTTTCAAATTGGCTTTCTTTATTCACAGGACTGTTCAAATACCAGCCAAAAGCCTCGCCTTCAGGCATTACAATAATGAGATTATACTGATCGGCTAAATTCTTTACCAGCATTTTATCAGGTGTCAATGTGAGCCAATCTCTGAAGTGCCCACCGCCTCCATGCAGCAAGTACAATACGGGATAAGAAGATTTATTTTTTTTGTACGAATCTGGGAGCACCACAGCGGCCATGTAAGTTTTCTTCATAGCAACGCTGACAATTTCAATAGAATCAACGGTCGCTGAAAAACTTATAGAACTTGTCCCAAGGAGGAGAGGAAGTAAATAAAAATGAATTCTTCTCATATGGATTATTAATTTAAAAGCGATAATTTGGGCAGTTAAACAACTATCTCATTGCGTCAGTATGACACAATGTAGAGCGTTTATTTTGAACGAAAAAATTTTTTTGTCGAAGTACCGCATTAAGGGAGAAAATAAAAATGTAGCCATACAATGAAACTTTGCCTGGTGGGAGGATTTTTGGGAAGTGGTAAAACAACGGCTATTGTCACAGCCAGCAAAATGGTTTTGAGAGAAGGAGTTTCTGCAGCGGTCATTAGCAATGACCAGGGTTCGCAACTGGTAGATACTGCTCTCTTCAGCAGCCTTAACATTCCAAACGAAGAAATAAAGAGCGGATGCTTTTGTTGTCATTACGAAAAATTCTCCTCGGCGGTTCAACATTTCATTAGTTCGATGCATCCCGGTATCATTTTCGCAGAAGCTGTTGGTTCATGTGCAGACCTCGTTCGTGGCAACAATAATAAAACCCATGCTGCACATTGAGCCAGGAATTAAAATAACGTTATCCGTTTTTGCTGATGGCCAGGTCTTGTTTTCTTTATTAGAAGGTCGTTCTTCTTTCGTGAGCGATGATGTGAGATACGTATACAAAAGGCAACTGGAAGAAGCCGGTATCCTGGTCGTAAATAAATCCGATAATCTTACACAGGTTGAGATCGATAGGGTTCGCTCCCACCTTGAATCAGAGTATCCTGGCAAAAAAATATTATTTCAGGATTCACGGGATGAAACATCAGTAAAAGCGTGGCTAGACCTTATCAATGTGATTGGCGATCGAAAGCTTAGATCGCTGGACATGGACTATGATAGATATGCCCGGGGAGAAGCAGCATTGACATGGTTGGACGCCTCCATCATGCTCCAGTCAAAAGAAACGGCGATCTCCAGGAGCTACAAGCTCATGGATAACATGTATCATGCTATCTCCTCTCAAAGGCTCGCTATTGGACATCTGAAATTTTTTTTGCGCTCCGGGGATTGGAAACAAAAGATCAGTTACACAACTCTGGAGAAAAGAAATACACAAACGTTGACTACTAATAAATTGGCAGATCATGCGACTATACTCGTCAACGCACGTGTTGAAACAGATCCTGACAAATTAAAAAAAATATTCTTCGAGACGCTCAACAAAACCCGGGAGCTGGGTTGTCATATTGAAATGCTGGACTTCGCTTCTTTTCGACCAGGGTTTCCAAGACCGACCTACCGGCTAGCCGACTAATAAATTCCTGTTCATGATGCAAGCTGATCTTTTTTTTGCACCACCATTTTATCCACGTCGATCTTTCCGTAAAATACTTTTATTGATGGTTTGCCGTGCTTGAAACTTACTGTTCCAAATCCTGTTTCTGTTGAGAGAAAACTCGTAAACTCACCCATTTTGGAATCAACGAATAATGTTTTATCGACAGCGTCATAACGAACCCCGGTCAGGGCTTGCAAATAACCATAGCTGGACAAGGCTCTTGCGTACCAATGACCGCATTCATACTCATTAAAAGGATTGCGAACACGTCCGTCATAACGATCACGCGAAGTGCGCAGAATTTCTAAACCTTTTTCTACATCCCCCATCATCATAAGGTGAGAGGCCACCTGGTGTTCGATGCCGGTCCACACTTCGTCGCTGTACACAAAAGGCAGCGATAGCTTACCACCCTTGGGCCAACTACACAACAAGAGCCCACCCTCATTGCCAAAAGCATAGGAAGGCCTTTGGGGATTGGCATGTTCACTTAAATTTTTCTTGAGATTGTATTTGTGCACAGCTCTCAGGTGACTTCTGATCTTTTTCCCGTCAACAGCATTATTTAAGCCACACATGCTGGCTATCCAAAATCCCAACACACCATCTGAAAGACAGCCCTTTCCATATTGATATTTTGGCCCTTCTTTTTCAAGTAACTCTATTGCCTCTTTTGAATATTCACCGCCAAACGATTTCTTAGCAGCGTCTGCGGGACTTGGCGCTTTCAAGCCAGTGAATTGTATTTTTTGAATGAAATATTCACCATCATACAAGTCACTCTCGATAATTTTTTTCCCTTTTTCTAAAAGCGATTCATAGAGGGCGACAGCGTTTGTTAAAAATTTTCCCATAGCAATTATTGCAGCCAATGCTCCGATATAAAAACTTGTGTGCATGCCATCGGGTCCCCAAAATTCGATGTCATAGGTATTATGATGAGGCTCTTCGATCACACCTCTATGATTCGGGTCCCAGGTGCGGATGCAATAGTCCATGCTTGCCTTCACCATGGGATACATTTTTTTCATCCACTCACTATCCCCGCTGATGCGCCATTCCCGGTACACTTTCATAATTCCGCCGAGCTGTCCGTCTGCCGCCGCATGAAAATTATGATCAGCTGGTTTTATCGGAAGCCTGGCGCGAAAGTTTTGATGACCTTCTGCATTTTGATCTTCGCAAAATTCTGTATGACGCAGACTTCGTTCGAGAGCAGGAAACAAATGCGAAATGGCCTGGGCGTAATTCCATACGTGAGTACACGAGCCGTGACAGCAGCCCGAATTATCACCGCATCCCTCCCAATTCCATAATCTCCCATCATACTGGCGCATCAGCGTCGGTGATTTTAAGATGGAGAGATTGGCTGCAAGAGCTTCTATTACCTCGGGGGGTAAGGTACTTGCATAAAAGGCATCTTTGAAGAGAGTCGATTTATCATGCAGGTCTCTATAGTGTTGCCGGCAGTACTCAGCCACTTCATGTATAGAATTGAACTTGCTGCTGTACCAGGGCTTGTAAAATGGTCCATCAAAATTCTTGTCGTACTTGTCGAGATCCAACACGTTCGGAGAAGAGCAGCAACCCGACGCCGGGTCGCAGTTCTCTTTTGTTTGGCCGACTGCTCCGGCGGTCAGATCGGATTCAGGTGTGTACCAAGCCGTCATCAACCTGATCGTTTTTTCTTTGTTCGGACCAAGCTTAAAAGGCACAAATAAAGAGGCGCCCGGTGCACCGGTCTCAACTGGCTCTACACTTCTGGTTTCTCCTTTGCTAATGGTGTTCCATGCCATTGTCAGCGGGTCCCACCAACCACCGCGGAACCAGCAATGATCAATCACAGTGGACTCATCATCTGTGAAAACAGCAAAATCAGTTTTTAGAGAAGGGGTTTCTTTGGTTCCCGCTTCTGACAAAATGAAACCACCCTTTATTTTATTGATTGAATTTTTGTCTTTATCAACGCTCAAAAAATTTTTTGAGTTAAATGAGAACACAAGATCAGCTGATTTATCTGCCGAACTGATGAACTTATATTCCAGTGCAGCGAACGGCAAGCTTGAATTATCATCATCCGCTGGTATGAAGGGATTCCAGGCCGTTATTTGTACACGAATGGGCAAATCAGGATCGGCAAGTTCAATTATTGCGAAGGGAAACCTGGCAGTAAAAACAGCCTTTGCAAAACGTGGCAAACCGGCCGTAGATCCTCCCAGACCATTGCCGGCATCAGGAATGCCAAACTTCTTCCAATCCGGTACGGGTCCCTCCAGTATCTTACTTGCATTTTTTAATCCTTTGATCGAAATGGCGGCGAAGACTCCTGGTTCGTTAAATATTTCGGGTTTATTTCTTATTGACACGTGAGAGATAGCCCCGGTGCCTTCCACGCAAAACATCCCCGCACCGATGCCTCCAACAGGAAATGCGATCCGGTTCAAATACTCGCCGGTGTATGAACCATTGTACTGATGTTTAGTGCCATATTGATCTGTTCTCTTCTCTCCATTGCTTAGTGTTTCTTGTTCGCCGGCGATCAAAATAGAAGTCGGCATTAAACCTGCGGTGACACTACCCATTCCAATATCTTTAAGGAATTTTCTCCTGTTGGTACCCATGTGCGTGGTTTTGGTAAATGGAGCCGTTATTGAATCACGGGAAAATTATTTAAAATACCTATATTTAAAAATACTTAAAGAAAAATGTTTCGATGAAATTTTCGGCCCTGTTGACATGCCTGGTTTTTTCCACTTCGTACTCATCAAGAGCTCAGCTGTGCAACGGGAACTTAGGTGACCCAATAATAAACATGACTTTTGGCAGCGGTCATTCGTTCATCCTCCCACAAAATGCCACGACTTATAATAGGGTAAATGGGTGTCCATCGAAAGGCCAATTCGTTATCAGTAACTTTCTTTTTGGTTGTGGGAATCACACATGGATACAAATGATCGGGGACCATACCGGCGATCATGACGGGAATTATATGCTGGTAAACGCTGAAAGCACACCCGGTACAGTTTACAAAGACACTGCGAGAAATCTTTGCGAAAATACCAGTTATGTTTTTTCAGCGTGGATCGCTAATGCCATGCAAGATTTTACCTGTGGCGGCAACCCGGTGCTTGCGAATGTGACATTAACCGTGACGTCGCTCAGTGGTGCGGTGCTGGGTTCTGCGAACACCGGTGACATACCGGTTGGGTTTGACAAGATCTGGAAACAGTATGGCCTATCGTTCACAACTCCTCCCAACACAACATCTGTGATCGTCAACGTTACAACAAACCCCAGGTTTGGTTGTGGCAGCGCATTTGTAGTTGATGATATAACTCTTCGTAGCTGCGGTCCTTCTGTTACGGCAACCCTTGATGGAAGTATTGGCCCTGTGAATGTTTGTGCTGACTACACCGACCCTTTTATACTGCAAGGCAATTATTCGCCTGGTTTCAGTGATCCTGTGATGCAGTGGCAGAGCAGTTCAGACACAGGTAAAACATGGGTAGATATAGCCGGTGAGACTACTAATACCTATGCGGTTCCGCGAAGATCGTCCGGAGTTATGAGTTATAGATTGGTAGTCGCTGAGCGTGCAAATATCAACTCCCTGAACTGCCGAATTGCGTCAAATGCTATTTATACAGAAATCCATCCTGTACCTCAACACCAGGCACCGCAAAATATTTTAGGTTGTCTTGATAAAAATCTTTTTTTACCGCAGGTTGATCCGTCTGCATTACAAGCCCAGTGGAGCGGACCAAATGGCTACTCTTCCACTCAATTTGCGTCGGTGATACCTGTAGTGCAATACGCAGACACGGGATTGTATACTCTGAAAGAAACATTCTATTACGGTTG
>VBAQ01000218.1 GCA_005883765.1 Bacteroidota bacterium | reverse complement strand
TGAGGTGAAAAGCACATTGCCGAACCTTCAAAAATTGCAATTGCCCGATGCGGATACTGTCCATATGCTTTTTCTTTCAAACACCTCTTCCAAAGAGGCAAGACGACAAATTGTAACGAGAAACTACAATGTTGTTATGTTATTGGGTGATAACCTGAACGATTTTACCCAGGCATTTGAACGAAAACCCGTTGATGAACGAAAGAACGAGGTGGATCGAGTTCACAAAGAATGGGGTAAGAGATTTATTGTACTTCCTAATTCAACATATGGAGAATGGGAAAATGCCATTTATGAATATGAAAGAAATTTAAGCCCCGAACAGAAAGAGAGAAAGAGGATGCAAAAATTGAAGGGGTATTGATATCTTTATTTCTTTCTACCTTTACCTCGCCAATGAAACCAAACCGGCTCATACAAAAGATTTTTGCAATCATTCTTTTATTCGTATTCAGTCAAAAAGCTGTTGTTGGTCTTTATCTTCATAACTGGCTGCATGTCACAAATTCCGAACACCCGTCATCCAATCCAATTGCTCCTAACGTTACAAGCTACACCTGTAATTGTGCTGATGATTTTTCAATGCCGTTTACCGAAAGTTCGGCCTGCATTAACCAAACCATATCTTCCCCGGAAGCGGAATTTATTGGTTTCCATAAATTTTTAGTTCCTTTTTCCTCTACATTTTTTTATTCACTCAGAGGACCGCCTGTAATCTAACGCCACACATTCGTGTAAATCTTAGATGCGGTATATTTTCTGATAAACTTTCCTTTCAGTTTCATCTTTTTCCATTTAAGATCGTGAATCAATCAACTTACTTCATTGAGGCATTGCCTTAAAAAATGGCATTATGAAAAAAAATATTATTCTATTATTAATAATAAATTTTATTGCCCTTGTTGTTTACAGTCAACAGGAGCTGAATCAAAACAAGAATTCTTCCGGTAAAATTTCACTGGTCGGTTCTCTCAACGGTAATGTTATTGACGCCCAAACAGGCACTGCATTGTCTGGCGCAACCATTTTCGTTCACGACATTAAGGTATCCGCAATTGCAAGTAATGACGGAAATTATAGAACCGCTTCTGTTCCTACAGGAACCTATCTAGTTGAGGTGTCTTTTGTTGGATATAAATCAGTTTCTGAAGATATTTATATCAACGGAGACACTAAACATGATTTTAAATTACAGGAAAATTATACGGAAGCAGGCGAGGTAGTTGTAACCGGGGTATCAAAGGCCACTCAGATAAAAAGAAACCCGGTTCCGGTTATATCAGTAACACATGATTACCTTGTCAGGAGCTTAAGCACAAATGCTATCGATGCTATTACTAAGGTACCTGGCATCCGGGGCGTTACCACCGGTCCGAATGTAACGAAACCTTTTATTCGGGGCCTTGGCTTCAACCGTATTTTGACATTGTATGACGGAGTCCGGCAGGAAGGACAACAATGGGGTGACGAGCATGGAATTGAAGTTGATCAGTATGCTGTTCAGAGAGTTGAAATAATAAAAGGGCCTGCCAGTTTAAGTTATGGCTCAGACGCGTTGGCTGGCGTAATAAATCTTATTCCTGCGTCCCCGGCTCCCAATGGCAAGATAATAGGAGATATTGTGGCAGATTACCAGACCAACAATAAATATCTCGGCGGTTCTGCGATGTTAAGCGGAACAAACAACGGCATTGAATGGATGGGTCGCATTTCTCACAAACAAGCTACTAATTACAAGAACAAATTTGATGGCCGTGTATTTGGAACTTCTTTTAATGAAACAGATGCGAATGCGGTTATTGGCGTACATCGTAAATGGGGTTTCTCCACTCTGAATCTTGTTTTGTTTGATGATCAGCAGGAGATACCTGATGGCAGTCGTGATAGCGCTACACGCAGGTTCACCAAACAGATAACAGAAGATGATACGGTTCGTGAAATAGTTTCGGATGCAGAACTAAAAAGTTATAAAATCACACATTTGCACCAGCGGGTACAGCATTACCGGGCTTATTGGAATAATAGTTTTTTCCTTAATGACGGAAGCCGGATAACTGCCAATGTCGGTTATCAAAGAAGCGTTCGTCGTGAATTTAGTCATCCGGTCTTATTTACTATTCCAGGTTTATATCTCCAGCTGAATTCCTACACTTATGATCTTAAATATTATCCCAGGGAATTTAATAAATGGGCAATTACTGCAGGCGTCAATGGTATGTACCAGCAAAATACTTCTACTAATGGAACTGAATTTCTTATTCCATCCTATCATCAATTTGATTTTGGACCCTTTGTATTAGCAAAAAGAACTTTTGGGAAAGTGGATGTAGCCGGCGGCTTGAGATATGATATACGATCGTTTAAAAACTTCCAACTGTACTCAGCAGCCGATCCTGTAACAGGATTTGATAAAGCAGTTACCGGAACAGATACTGTTGGAGCAACCCTGGTGTTTCCAAATTTCAGTAAAACCTTTTCAGGCATGTCAGGAAGCGCAGGCTTTACCTATAATGCGACAGAAAATTTTTCCTTTAAAGCAAATATTGCACGCGGATTCCGTGCACCCAATATTGCCGAGATATCCTCTAATGGTGTACACCCTGGAACAAATTTTTACCAGTTGGGCAACCCCAATTTCAAACCTGAATTCAGTTTGCAGGAAGATGTTGGCTTCGTATATTCCACTAAGCATGTTTCCGCTTCGTTAAGTCTTTTTAATAATGATATTCAAAACTACATATACAATCAAAAGCTTGTAAATCCTGACGGCACTGATCTGATCATTGTACCGGGTAATCAAACTTTTCAATTCCAGGCAGCAAAGGCACATTTATACGGCGGCGAAGCAATACTCGATGTTCATCCAATAAAGGAGCTGCATTTTGAAAATAGTATTTCCGTTGTATATGGAGACAACAAAGGAGTTTCCGGAAAACCTTTAAATCCCGAGGCTAAGTATCTTCCGTTCATCCCTCCTGCACATGGCATTTCTGAATTAAGATTTGATGTCAGTTCCAAATCAGGACATTTTATAAATGGATTTATTAAGGCCCAGGTAGAATATTATGCAGCCCAAAATCATGCTTATCTTGAATTTGGTACAGAGACCCCAACTCCCGGCTATGCCTTATTTAACGCTGGGATCGGAGGAACATTTACGAATAAAAATAAAAAACCTGTTGTAAGCCTGTATATAATGGGCAATAATTTATTTGATAAGGCTTACCAGGATCACTTGAACAGGTTAAAATATTTTGTATGGCAGACAGATTCCGGCTACACTGTTCCGGGACCTCATGGCGATTATGGCATTTTTAATATGGGACGAAATATCAGTTTCAAAATTGATGTGCCGTTGGATTTTAAATCAAAATGATTTTTGTTGTTTCAGTGTCTCAGCGCGTATTCTTGCCTGACTTTATTGAAGCTTCAGCAAGATCAGCAAAAGACCCCGCTGGAACTTGATGATTTTTCACTGATTGTTTTCAAAGAGACTGCTTACTGAAGCAGTCTCTTTTTTAAGACATCATCAATGTATATTCAATTTCTTTTTATCAGTTGGAATGTTGACCCTGAGATCTTCCGGATCGGCGGTTTTGCATTGAGATATTATTCATTAATGTTTTTAGCAGCCTTTTATTTCAGCTACAAGATTCTCTCAAAAATTTATACAAAAGAAAATGTACCGCTTATTCTTTTAAACAAGCTCTTTCTTTATGTATTTGTCGGGACAGTGGCCGGTGCAAGACTTGGGCATTGTTTGTTTTATGAATTCGATTATTATCGCCATCATTTATTGGAAATAATTTTACCATTCCGAATTACCGCCAAAGGACAATTTGAATTAACGGGTTACCAGGGTCTCGCAAGTCATGGCGGCGCTATCGGGATCCTTATTGCCGTATGGTTATATTGTAAAAAATACAAGTTCTCTTTTCTTTGGGTACTCGACAGGTTAGTGATCGTTGTGGCAATAGCGGGGATGTTTATCCGCATTGGCAATTTCTTTAATTCAGAAATTATAGGGAAGCAAACAAATTTGCCCTGGGCGGTTGTTTTTGAAAGAGTTGATCTCATTCCAAGACACCCGGCGCAGCTGTACGAGGCATTCTGTTACCTGCTGATCTTTTTTACAGTCTGGATCATTTATAATAAAAGATGGCGCCAACTTAAGAAAGGGTTTTTATTTGGTCTATTCCTGGTAATTCTTTTTTCGGTTCGTTTCATGATCGAATTTGTAAAAGAAAACCAGGAAAGGTTTGAAAACAGATTGCTTATTAACATGGGACAAATATTGAGCATACCATTTATTTTGACAGGTCTTTATTTCATTTTCAAAAAACCAACTGTAAAACCAATGCCTGGTTTAGAATGAATCACAAACCCAAACTTTGTCATGCCCGCTGGAACTTGGAAGATGCCGTTTGCCAGCATGGAAATGATCCCAGAGAAATGCCAGCCTTTTAATTTGTTTGTTTTTGACGAATTAGCGTATAGAGAGATATATAGCGGTAGAAA
>VBAQ01000217.1 GCA_005883765.1 Bacteroidota bacterium | reverse complement strand
GTACTGGTGCCTCACCTGGTCAAGGATCAATCCTTTGACAAACCCATTTTCATAAAAGAAGTTTGCCGAATCCGCAGAAGGATACCAGTTCTTCCAATTTACCGGGTCGCTGATCTGCCGCATCACCGATTGTTGCGAAGTATTAATTTGAACTGCCCGCGAAATACGCACATGAGAAGGAATAAAAAGGGAAATGATGGTAACGAGGAGCAGGAAGAAAATGATGCTTATTATGACCAGCTTGAGAAATCTCATATTTAATGTTGAGAAACAGGCAAAATGAGAAATAAAAATTATTCCCACCTGAAGGCCCAGATAGCAAAAGCATAGATGACAATTCCCCAAATTCCCAGGATCCCTATTTGTTTCCAGCAATCATTAAGATGTGATCCTTCGAATGCCACTTTGCGCAGTGCATCATTCAGAGCGGTCAATGGCAATGCTTCAATCAGCCAATGAATACCCGCTGGCAATATAGTTTTTGGGAAGAACGTGCCGGACAAAAAGTATTGCGGAAACATAAACAGGTTAGCATAAATGGGAATTACGTTCTGATTTCTGGCAACCGAGCTGATAAAAAAACCGAAGCCCATAAACACAATCAACGCAAGCGTACTCAACACCAACAATTCAAGACAGGTCACCAAGCCATTAGCCAATGTGAAATGATAAACGTAGGTGCCGAACAAGATCAAAACGATCACGATCAACAATTGAAAAAATACGCGTCCAAGGCTTTCCCCTATGACAATGTTGCTTTTGCTGACGGGTGAAGCATACATTCTTTTCAACACCAGTGTTTCTCTTAACGCAAAAAACAGGAATGCCACTCCAAACACTGCCGAACCGATCAGTGAGAAGCCGATCATCCCCGGCAAATAAAAATCTATTCGTCTGTATGGCCGAACTTCGGCAACGTCTAGTCTTGTCGTTGCAATTTTGTTTATTTGTTCATTGCGAATGCTCACTTCATTAATAATACTATTCAATATATTCTGCAGCTGGGGCAGCTCTCTCTGGCTTGCTGATGTCGATTGAACGTGCACATCATATTTTGAATCGGCTTTTTGGATGTTAATGATCGCTGTGATCCGTCCCTTTTTTAATTTGTCCTCAATGTCTGCTTCCGTCCCTCTTACAACATTGAATATCGGTGCATGGCTGATAGCCTGGTAAATAATATTCATAGTATCTGACCTTTGATCCATGGCCACATCAAAAGAAACACCGCCGCCGCCTCCAATCGAACCAAAAATAATGATCAGCACAATGGGGAAAAACAAACTAAAAAAAGTGGCGGACGGGCTTTTGAAAATAGATTTAAAACTTGCCTTTGTAATTGCGAACAGAGCTCTGCGTTGGTTGTATGGTCCTGCCATTATTTTTAATTGATGTGCAAATGTAGGCCTCGTTGGAACCTCTACCAAACGAGGAATCAGTAAGTCTTCCGCATCGCGAGAGATTTATGCCAAGGGCCCAAGGGCATCCCTTCGGAAGACGTGTTTAGTGAATAAAAAAATCGAACGGCAGCCTGGCTTGAGTTGAATTGGTCATTTGCTTTATTCGCCGCATCTCATCGTATATTTTATAATTCTCTTCACCCAATTCCGCTTTCAATTTTGATGAGAAGTCAGGCGACGAGGATGATCTGAAAATTCTGTCAAAGATGGTTTGAGTTTGAGGAAACTCCCTAAGCCGATAATCAGTGCTCTTTGCGAGACGTGCAGCACAATTCACTGCATCATCCAATCCTCCAAAACGGTCGATCAATCCGATCTTAATTGCATTATCACCGCTCCACACTCTTCCCTGCGCAATACTGTCGATGTAAGCAGTATCTTTTCTTCTTCCGTCAGACACTCTTTTTTTGAATTGCTCGTAAGTAAGATCAATACTGTGCTGGATCATTTTCTTTTCATTTTCATTTAAAGGGTGCAAAACTCCCGCATCCGCATATTGAGCCGTTTTAACGCCATCGAACGTGATCCCCAGTTTATTTTTAAAAAACGTTTCCATATTTGGAATAATACCAAACACACCAATGGAACCAGTAATGGTATTCGGTTCTGCAAAAATGCTGTCCGCGGCGCAGGAAATGTAATAGCCACCCGACGCGGCCACATCTCCAAAGCTCACAACGATGGGCTTATTTTGTTTTGCAAGTGATAACTCCCGCCAGATGTTGTCACTGGCCAATGCACTTCCGCCACCGGAGTTCACACGAAACACGATCGCTTTAATTGTCTTATCAAGTCGCGCCTTGCGGATAAGTTTCATGTAATTTTCACTGGCAATTAGTCCCTGCTGATCACTGCTTCCATCTACAATATCGCCTTCAGCATAAATGACAGCAATTCTGTCTTTTCCTGATTTTCTAAAGCCCCCTGCTTTTGCATATTTATTTATCGAAACAAAATTGATCTTGTCGTATTTGCCCAACCCTAGCTTGCTCTTGATCTCATCCTTTACCTGGTCGTCATACTTTAACCCATCTACCAGTTTATTGTCAAGGGCATCCTGTGCCGTTTGAACTTTTCCGTCATTCGCCAATTGATGAAGTGTTGCCGTATCCAACTTCCTCGCAGCAGAAGCCTTCAACAAAAAATGATTATAGAGATCGTTCAGCCAGATCGTTGTTTGCAATCTATTTTCCGGCGTCATTTTATCCGTTCGGAACGGTTCAGTCGCACTCTTGAATTTTCCCGCATAAAAAATTTGTGGTTGAATCTCGAGCTTATCAAGAGCGCCTTTCAAAAAAAAATAGTCCACGCTAAACCCGGCCCACTCCAATAAACCTGTCGGATTGAGATATAACTTATCAGCCACGTCAGCAACATGATACGCTTTTTGTGTGATCGTATTGCCATGAGCGATGATAAATTTCTTGCTTGTTTTAAAATCGATCAACGCATTCCTGATCTCTTCACTGCTCGCAAAACCATTTGGGTTAGCGTCTGCTACAATGTAGATCCCGCTGATGTTTTTATCGGTTTTTGCTTTTTGTATTAACCTCACCACATCATATAAACCAGGTACATCCAACTCGTCGTTGCTGCTGAGTGTAGACAGCGGGCTCTCCACCTGCTGTTCCTTAAAATTCTGGCTCAGATCAAGAACCACTACAGACCTGGATTCAACCCTTGGGCTTTCTTTTGAAGCAAGACCTGCTATCCATCCCACCACTACGAAGACCACGATTAAGCTAAAAATCACTAATGCCAACAACGAAGCAAAAAATATTTTGAAAAAGCTTTTCATGACGATAACGTTTGAGTAAGTCAAAAATAAAGATATTTGAAGCTTTCAACGGAAAACATGAATACGGCATTTCTACTGACGGGCAGCAATATGGGCGACAGAAAAAAAAATCTTGAATCTGCAAAAACATTGATACAACAGCAGTGCGGAGCAATCGTCAATTCCTCTTCATTATATGAAACGGCGGCCTGGGGAAAAACGGATCAACCGAATTTTTTTAACCAGGCATTGCAAGTTGAGACAAAGTTAAGCGCAGAGCAATTAATGAAGCACATATTGAAAATAGAAGAATTTATGGGCCGTCGACGAAATGAAAAATACGGGCCGCGTAGCATTGATATTGATATTTTATTGTTCAACCAGGAGCGGCATGATCAAGCGTTCCTGAAAATTCCGCATCCTGAACTTCAAAACCGCCGGTTTGCATTGATGCCACTCAGCGAAATTGCTGCCCATGTTCTGCATCCTGTTCTTCGTCAAACCGTTTCCCAATTATTAAAGGACAGCCATGACAAATTATATGTGAAAAAAATTTAGTCGATACTTGTTATAATCCTTTTATTTTGTGCCTCTCTCAAATGAATTATCATTTTATTACAATAGAGGGGAATATTGGCGCGGGCAAAACCACCCTGGCGCACTTACTTTCCCGGCACTATAATGCAAGGCTTGTATTGGAGGAATTTGCAGACAATCCCTTCCTTCCCAAATTCTATGAGAATCCGCATCAGTTTGCTTTTCCGCTGGAGCTATTTTTTATGGCCGAACGATATAAACAATTGAAAGAACTGATCCAGCAAAAAGATTTGTTTCATAGCCTCACGATTTCAGATTACCTGTTTACTAAGTGTCTCTTGTTTGCTAAAGTAAATCTCCCTGCTGACGAATTTCGATTGTATCAGCGCCTATTCGAGATCATTCACCAGCAGCTCGTCGACCCCGATATATTGATCTATCTGCATGCACCGGTCGCAAAACTTCAAACAAATATTAAAAAACGAAACCGGTCCTATGAACAAAATATACCTGGCGAATATTTATTCAGACTCCAGGAGACCTATACTCACTATATCAAGCATCATAATGTCAAAACCATTTTTATCGACGCCTCCAACGCGGACTTCCTGGGTAATGAGAAACACCTGAAAACAGTTACTGACGCTTTGGAAAAAGAATACGATGAAGGCCAACACTACCTAATCTTACCATAAACCAGCGCTGTAGGGAAAGGCACATGAATTTTTGTTTAGTTAATTTTGATTCTTTAGTTGAATTCTCCCTAGTAGAAAACTGACCGCTTAATTTCTGCAAACTCCATGGCCAATCAAGTAAATCGTGGTTCTCCTCTCGCAGCCATTCGGATCGCAGAATTTAAAAACCTGATGCTCGGAAGATTTGTCTT